>QGUU01000143.1 GCA_003242525.1 Pseudomonadota bacterium
TCTTTTTTTTTTTTTTTTAAAACGACCGACCACCACAGAGTCTTTGACTTCCTTCTCCGTCGGCAGCTTCAGATGTGAATAGGAGCGTGGTCGGACCCGGATCTTGCCATCTCGCGAATGAGAAGCCTCTGCGCCGTCTCCGGCCTGTAGAGGGTGCATCGGCCTGGCTGCGGAGACACTGAGGCCGATTTTCGCCCGCCGGTCGCGGCTCAGGGCTTCAGGAACATATCCGCCAGAACAAACACCAAAGTCGTGAAGGCGATCAGCGCGATCCAACCGATGGCGGCCTCACGCCGGCCTGCGCGTATCTGCTCCGGCGACCGCTGGTCTCGCGTGTACAGATATTCGTTATGAGTGTACTTCATTGGAGGTTCCGATCTGCTTGGCCCGTAGCGGACTCTTAGTCGCGGCAGGACCGGCGGGCAAGCCGAACCGCGGCTTCGCGCGTGGCGACAAGCAGAGGCCGCAGCACCTGGAATTGAGAAATTGGATGGTGGGCGTACCAAGGATCGAACTTGGGACCCCTACGATGTCAACGTAGTGCTCTCCCGCTGAGCTATACGCCCATCCAAGGCCGCGCATACATCATTTTTGCCTCGGCCCGTCAATAGCCGGATCGGACAAAGCGCATCGTCTGCGACAAAATTTGCCCCGTCTCAGGCCGCCTGAAGCATCTTCTCGACCTCGTTGACGAGATCGCGCAGATGAAAAGGCTTGGACAGAACCTTCGCGTCCTTAGGTGCGTTGGAATCCGGGTTCAGCGCGACGGCCGCAAAGCCGGTGATGAACATCACCTTCAGGTCGGGATCGATCTCCGTTGCGCGGCGGGCGAGTTCTATCCCGTCCATCTCCGGCATGACGATGTCGGTCAACAGCAGCGAGAACGGCTCCTCGCGCAAACGCTCATAGGCGCTCGCGCCATTATCGAAATCGCTGACCTGGTGGCCTGCGCGCTCAAGCGCCTTGACCAGGAAGCGGCGCATGTCGTCGTCGTCTTCCGCCAGAAGGATGCGTGCCATCGTATTCCGTCCGAATCACCCTACGGGACTGCCTCGGGCGATCCCGTTAACCATCCCGTATATGAATGCCGGTCAGTAAATATCAAGTGAATACAAGCAGCAAGGTGACCCTGGGGCAGGGCTGTCGGATAGCGCCATGCTGGACATGGGCGCGGTGCAATGGCAGGGTTTCCACATGATGGGTCTCTACTCGGGAACAGGTTCAAGGTGACGACTCCTGCCGAAGATTTCTCGGACGTCGCGCCGGTCGACGTTCTGACTGCGGCGGAACAGAGGGTTCCCTTCGTCTTCAGTTCGCCCCACAGCGGCAGGTTCTATCCCGAGCGCTTTCTGGCCATGACAAGGCTGGACGCCAATGCCATCCGCCGTTCGGAGGACTGCTATGTCGATGAACTGTTCGGTGGCGCCGTGGCTCTGGGCGCGCCGATGGTCAGGGCGAACTTCCCCCGGGCCTATCTCGACGCGAATCGCGAGCCATGGGAACTCGACCCGCGCATGTTCGCGGAGCCGGTCCCTCCCCATTGCAACATACGTTCCGCAAGGGTTGCCGGAGGACTGGGCACGGTGCCGCGCCTGGTGGGCGAGGGGCTGGATATCTATGCGGGGCGCTTGCCGCTGGAAGAAGCCCTTGGGCGCATCGAGGCAGCCTACAAGCCGTTTCACGAGTTGCTCAGGCGCCTCGTGACGCGTACACGTGTAGCGTTCGGCTACGCCGTGCTGATTGACTGCCACTCCATGCCGGCCAGCGTAAGGGTTCGCGATACCGGCGCCCGACCTGATTTCATCGTCGGCGACCGTTTCGGCACTTCGGCTTCCCGTGCGCTTACCGAGGCGGCGATCGCGTTGCTGTCGGAAATGGGCTACCTGGTGGCCCACAACAAGCCCTATGCCGGCGGCTTCATTACCGAACATTACGGCCGCCCTGCGCGACGCCTCCACGCACTGCAGATCGAGGTCAACCGCGGCCTCTACATGAACGAACGCACATTTGAGAAAACGGCGGGCTTCGACGCGCTGAGGGAGGATATCACCCGGTTCTGCGCCAACCTGATGTCATTGCCCGACCATCTTTTCGATGACCTGCCCATGGCGGCCGAATAGTGGCCCATGCCACAAAAAAAGACCGCATCGCTTGACGACGCGGTCGAAGTCTAGGGAGGAAACGCCCACAAAGGGGCACGGGTGGTGCGAACCACCCATGGCCAAGGCTATTGTGCGTTGCACAAATGTCAAGGTGAGCTGGGGCTAGCTCCCGAGGCGCCACAGCCACGTGGCATTCCTGCAACGGTTTTGCTATGAGGCAGCACCGAACCAGGCTTCGGCCATCTCCAGGAGAATGAATTGGATATTTCCTCCGATTTCCTGCGTCGAATCGCGCGCGCGGCTGCCGCCGAAACGCTGCCGAGATTCCGCAGCCAGTCCGCAGTAACAAACAAGCTGTCAGCCGGTTTTGATCCGGTCACCGAGGCAGACAAACAGGCGGAACTTGCCATACGGTCTGTCATCGAGGCCGAATTTCCGGACCATGGCATACTCGGCGAGGAGCATGGCATTTCCAATGCCGGCAGCCGGCATGTCTGGGTAATCGATCCGATCGACGGCACTCGGGCGTTCATTTCGGGCGTGCCGGTGTGGGGTACGCTGGTCGGCCTGACGGAGGATGGTGAGGCGGTAGCAGGCATGATGTCGCAACCCTTCACTGGGGAGCTGTTTTATGCGAACGGCTCCGGCGCGCATTACGAGGGGCCGGGCGGGCCACGCAAGCTGGCCACCCGCAAGACCATGTCGCTTTCGCAGGCGACGCTGTTCACCACTTCGCCCGGACTTTTCCGCGATGAAAAGCGCGGCAACTACGACAGGCTGGAAAGCATGGTGCAACTCGCCCGCTACGGCACGGACTGCTATGCATTCGCCATGCTGGCGGCAGGCAGTGTGGATGTCGTCGTCGATCCGGGGCTGCAACCTTATGACATTGTCGGCCTGATTCCGATCATCGAGAAGGCGGGCGGGGTTATAACCACCTTCGACGGCGGGCCGGCGGAGAAGGGGGGCGACGTGGTGGCCGCCGCAACGCCGGAACTCCACGAGGCCGCCATGAAGGCGCTGAGGGGATAAAGTCGGCGGGAGTGACTCAAGTCTCCCCGCTTGCCGGAATGAAGGCGTCGAAAGCGGCGAATAGCTGCTCGCGATAGAGGTCAGCTTCCTGCAGGATCTCGTGGCGGGCGCCGTCGATCACCACGAGCGATCCCAGCCGCAGATGGCGGGCATACCATTCCACGGCGCGCGTCGAGACAACCTCATCGGCGCCGGCGCCAACGATCAGTGTCGGAATCCGGTTCGCTGCCATGAAATCCGGCCTTGTCACCCTGGTGATCGCCACTGCGGCGGCACGCACCCAGCGTACGGTCGGCCCGCCCTGGGCAAGCTGCGGGAAAGCTTCGTAAAGGGCAACGTTGCGCCTGTAGCGTTCAGGATCGCTGGTCAGCTTGTTGGTGTCGAACGGTGCCGTCTGCGTCGGCTCTGCGCCTCCAGCGGCATAGAGGCGGCCAAGACCCATCATGGTAAGCAGGGCGGTGACCCGCCGCACCGTATTCATGGATGGGCGCCGGTTCGGCAAAGCCAGGAAGGGGGCAACCAGCACCATGCGCGAAACACGATTCACCAGCGACGGAGCCGCGAGCAGCGCAACAAGCGCCCCGGTGGAATGAGCCAGGACATAGTAGGGTCCCCGGCAATCCGGCAGCACGACGTCCTGGAAAAGCTGGTCGAGATCGCTGGCGTAGTCGTTGAAGCTCTTCACATAGCCGCGCAGAGGGTTGCGGATCAGCCGGTCGGAAGCACCCTGGCCGCGCCAGTCGAGGCAGACAGCGCCAAAACCCCTTTTCTGCAGGTCGCGTACTGTTTCGAAATATTTCTCGATACATTCATTGCGGCCGGGCAGCACCACCACGCAACCGTTCAGGGGCCGTGTCGTGGCTTCGAAGCGGGCAAAGCGAAACCGCTTGCCGTCCCGGCCCTGAAGAAAGCCGCCGGAGGCATTTTGAGGAACCGGATTGTCGGGCGTTTCGTGAAAAAGGTCCGTCATATATGCTTCCGGCACGGTGGCTGGCGGTGCGCCGGTCCAGTGATAAAAGCAAACGAACCAAAAGCAAGGCGCTACCATGGGCAAGGCCGGAAGCGTCCTGCGGATCGCTTCCGGCCTCCGTCGAGCCGGGAGGAAGGGACGTTGCACCCGGCCGGCCTTTGCGGAGCGCTGGAGGACCGCTCCGACTGACTTGGCCGGACCTTAAGGCCGCGCCCCTGAACAGAGGCCGAAAACTCGGTTCATCCTGCATTCATCCGCGCGCCTGCTGCGGTCAACTCCACCGATCCGCAGTCTTGAAACGCCGTACGAGTGCACCCAGATAACTGATGCGGCCGCCGGTGTCGGGGCCGCTGGTACCATCGGGACGCCGTTCGGGTCCCTGCAGGCACCAAAACGCAACCTGTTGCTCGAAGGAGAACAACCTATGCGTCAATTGGACTTTTCCCCCCTTTATCGCTCGACCGTCGGCTTCGATCGCCTGTTCACAATGCTGGATTCCCTTGGCCAGCCCGACGGCGCGCAGACCTATCCGCCCTACAATATCGAAAAGACCGGCGAGAATGCGTATCGCATCTCCGTGGCGGTGGCCGGCTTCTCGGAAGACGAGCTTTCGATTGAAGCCCACCGCAACGTGCTGACCATCAAGGGTGAGCGCAAGGAAGAGAATACTCAGGAAGGTCGAGAGCTGCTTTATCGCGGTATCGCTTCCCGGGCCTTTGAGCGCCGCTTCCAGCTTGCCGATCACGTTGAGGTCGAGGGTGCGACCCTGAAGAACGGTCTGCTTTTCGTTGACCTGAAGCGGAACATCCCCGAGGAGCTCAAGCCGCGCAAGATCGCGATTTCGGCTGCCCCGTCGCGTGCGAAACAGATCGAGGCGACCGCCAAGGCTGCCTGATCCAACCCTGGTCTCCTCCCGAGACAGAGCGGCGCCGCAAGGCGCCGCTCTCTTTTTGCGGCTCTAGGCAATCAACTCCGCGAACCGCTCGACATCTTCCGACGTGGTGGCGAAGCTGGTGACAAGGCGGAAAAGCTTCTCATCCGAACCGACTTCCAGTTCGGCGGGTACGGTCCATTCGTAAAACGTGGCGCCGGCTTTCCTCAAAGCGTCTGACTGAGCCTTGCCGATGATTGCGAAAACCTCGTTTGCATCTGGCTTCCAGGCCAGTCGCGCATGGGGGGAGGCCTCTATCGCTGCGGCCAGCCGCGCGGCCATCGTGTTGGCGTGGAGCGCATTTTGTAGCCACAGGTCGTCCCGGAGATAGGCGTCGAACTGTGCGGCGACGAAGCGTGACTTGGAAAAGAGCTGTCCCGCGCGCATGCGCAGGAAGGGAAATTGCGTTGCCGCCTTCGGGTCCATGAAGACGACGGCTTCCGCGCACCAGCATCCGTTCTTTGTGCCACCGAAGGACAGGAGATCGACCCCACGTTTCCACGTCATCTCGGCAGGCGTGGTGCCAAGCGCAACCAGGGCATTGGCGAATCGCGCGCCGTCCATGTGGAAGGGAAGCCCATGCCGGCGTGCAACCGCGCCAATCGTTTCAATCTCATCCAGCGAATAAACGGTACCGCTTTCCGTGGACTGGGTCACGGATACGGCCATTGCCTGCCCGCCGTGAGGGAAACGGGTTGCGGGATGCAGGATCGCTTCCTCGAGCCTCGCGGGGTCGATCTTGCCAAGCGCTCCTTCAACGGGTTTTACCCGCGCCCCACCGGTCAGATATTCCGGCGCGCCACTCTCATCCTCGATCATGTGGGCTTCGCGATGTGCCAGCACGACCCCGCCGGGGCGGGAAACCGATGCCATGCCAAGCGAGTTGGCGGCGGTGCCAGTGGCGACGAAGAAGACTTCTACCTCGCGCTCGAAAATCTGGTTGAACCGCTCGGCGACCAACTTGTCGAGATCGGAGCTGCCGTAGGCGGCGGCAAAGCCGGACGCGCTCGCCGTGAGCGCTGCTGCAATGGCGGGGTGGGCGCCAGCCCAGTTGTCTGAAGCAAAGAACATGCGGAATCCGTCGGTTGGAACAGGAGGCCAGATGAACCTGTATTCGCTCCGGCTGCAAGGTTCCAAGAGGAACCCCTCATTCCGGCCAGGGAGGGGAAAAATTATCCAAAATCCCGGCCCTCAGACATTTTCTTTCGCCATCGCATGCATTTTTTTACGAATCGATCTTGTGAGCTGACCGGATTTCTGTCATACCGATTTAGGACAGTAATGCTGTCTTATTTCGACGCGCATGACAGGCCCGGATAGCGTATGATGACGCCGGTCCGGATAATGCCCGCGCGTTCGGGAAGGCCGGCGCTTCCCAGCGAATGCCAGCGCAAAGGCGTGCAACGGAAGGAAGGGACGATGAC
>QGUU01000144.1 GCA_003242525.1 Pseudomonadota bacterium
CAGCCGGTCCATTTCCTCCGAGAGGAGAGCCACATCGGCTGCCTGCAGCGCTACCTCCGATCCGGCGGCGCCCATGGCAATCCCCACATCTGCCCGCGCAAGCGCGGCCGCATCGTTGACGCCATCGCCGACAAAGGCCACCTTGCCGGACGCGGCCAGTTCACCTACCGCGCGAACCTTGTCCTCGGGCAACATGTCGGCCTGGATGTCCTCCGGGCGAAGGCCCAGCTCACCGCCGATTTTAAGGGCCACCGGCCGGCGGTCTCCCGTCATCATCACGATCCGCTTCACTCCGCTCTTTCGCAAGGCGGCCAGCGCTGGTGCGGAGGTTGAACGCAATCCGTCCGCAATCGTGACAGCGCCCAGAATCGTGGAATCCTTCCCAAGATAGATGACGGTTTCGCTGTCTTCTGCGAGGGCCGTGAGCGCGGGATGGTCCGTCGAGGCTTGCATGGCCGACGCCAGGCGTGGATTGCCTGCCCACAACAGGCCGTTTTCGTGGTGGCCAACGATGCCGGCGCTGGGTCTGGAGCTCACGTTCGTTACCTTGGCGGCCACCACGGACCGTCGGGCAGCCTCCTGCCTGATGGCAGCCGCGCTGTGATGTTCGGAATGCGCTTCGATCCCTGACAGAAGAGAAAGAAAGGCATCCTCGTCGCCGTCGAGCGGGATGACCCGTGTCACCACTGCCTTGCCAGCGGTAAGGGTGCCGGTCTTGTCGAAGGCGAAGGTGTCGACTGCTGCCAGCGTTTCAAGCGCTGCGCCGCCCTTGAAGAGCACGCCGCGTCGCGCCGCTGCCGACAGTGCCGAAAGGATCGCTGCCGGCACCGATATGACGATGGCGCAGGGGCTGGCTGCGACGAGCAGCGTGGCGGATTTGTAGAGCGCATCCTCCCAGTCGCGCCCAAGCCAGTAGAAGGCGGCGAAGGCAAGGGCTGCTCCAGCCATGACGGCAAGAGTGTAGCGCTGGCCGAACCAGGCGCTGAATCTCTCCGAAGGCGCCTTAGCCGCCTGCGCTTCCGTCACCAGTGCAATCATGCGTGCAACGGTGCTGTCCTCGATGGTCTTCGTTACTGCGACCTCAAGAACACCGTCCAGGTTGACGGTAGCCTCAAATACCTGGGCGCCGGGGTCCTTTGCCACGGGCATGGACTCGCCGGTAATGTTTGCCTCGTCCAGCGATCCATGGCCGCTGACGATTACGCCATCAGCAGGAACGCGAGCGCCGGGGCGCAGCACGACGACATCGCCGATCTCGAGATCGGCCGCAGGAACCTCAACGGCGGTGCCGTCAGGGCACTTGCGCAGTGCCGTTTCCGGCCGCAACGCCATCAGGCTCTCGACCGCGCGACGGGCTCTGTCGAGAGCCTGCTCCTCCAGAGTGGTGGAAATGCTGAAAAGGGTCAGCAAGACCGCCCCCTCAAAAGGCGCTCCCACCGCGGCGGCAGCAACTGCCGCCACGACCATCAGGAGATCGATGTCGAGGATTTTTTCCCGCCATAGGGCTCCCATGGCGCGCCATGCGGCTGGGACGCCCCCAGCCAGATAGACGATGCCAAGGCCCGTGCGGGAGGCCCAGGTAGCGCTCGCCCCCTGCAATGGCCAGAGTGCGGCAACCGCGAGCGCCATGCCCAGGACGACCAGCGCCGTCAGCACCAATGACGCGTCGACGTTCAAACCTCGTTTCATGCACTCTCGGCCTTTTATGATCGGGTTGCGCAGTTTTGCGGCTATCCGCGGGTCATTACACCATATGAGTTATTGGTAGCCGGAGAAACCGGCTGGCATGAAGGGCGGATTTAGCGCGGAAGATGGTGGCTTATAACCGATGCCCGGCCGGCGAACCGGGCTGCATGGATCGGGACGGGAAGACTGATGCCAGGTGCCGGATTCTGTCACCTCCACAACCAGCTAGGAACGGCGGCAATTTTCCTTGCCCTTTTCGTAATCCATTAGATGAAGCAATGTCGAAAGGAGGTTCTTACACCTTCGACAAACGACAGCATAATTGAATGCAGGGGCCGTCTGCCATGTGGGCGCTGATCGCAAGTTACTGGCCTCATATTCTTGCAGCCGTCACAACCTTGATGGCGGCAGTGGCCGCCGCGCACGCCGCAATGACGAAGGATGAGGTGCGCGCAGCCATTGGTTGGGTCGGCGTCATTCTTCTGTCGCCCTTTGTCGGCACGTTGCTCTATGCCGTAGCGGGGATCAATCGCATCAGGCGGACCGCCGTTGCGACGGAACGAGGGGCGGCCAGGCATGAAGTTCCGGAACATGCGAGCTTCGATGCAGATTCCGCAGCGGTAGCCTCACGTTTTGGCAGGAGGTTTGCGGCGCTGAAGACAGCGGGCGACCGGATAACCCATCACGCGCTAACGACCGCAAACAGCATTGCCATGTTCCACGGCGGCGACGAGGCCTATGCCGCGATGATCGAGGCGATTTCCGCCGCACGGCGCAGCATCCTGATGGAAACATACATCTTCGACCGTGACCCGATAGGGCTGCGCGTCGCACAAGCCCTGATCGACGCGGCGAACCGCGGAGTCGAAGTGCGCATTTTGATCGATGCGGTCGGAGCTCGCTACTCCGTTCCCAGCATCGTGGGCTATCTGCGCGAGAGGGGCGTGAGGACCTGCGTGTTCAATGGACGCATCATCACCGGACTGAGGCTGCCCTATGCCAATCTGAGAACTCACCGCAAGATTCTTGTTGTGGATGGCACGATCGGCTTCGTTGGCGGAATGAATATCCGCCAAGGTTTCACCGCTGAATTCGCGGGAGAAAACTCCGCGCGGGACACACATTTCCGCGTGGAAGGACCAGTCATTGCCGACATTTTCGCGATTGCGGCCGAGGACTGGTTCTTCGCCAGCGGGGAACGGTTAAACGGCGATAGCTGGCGCATCGCGCTGGAGACGGCGGGCGAGCCCGGAAGTGCCGTCTTCATGCGCGCCCTACCTTCCGGGCCGGATGCGAATCTCGAGGCCAATCACAAGATGCTGATGTGCGCCTTTTCCATCGCGCGCCGTTCCATCCGCATCATGTCCCCCTATTTCCTTCCGGATCGTGAACTGATCAGCGCGCTGACGACGGCTGCCCGCCGGGGAATAGAAATCGACATCGTCGTACCGTCCGCCAACAACCTCGTTCTCGTCGATCGCGCAATGAGGGCTCAGTTCGATCAGGTGGTCAGAAATTCCTGTCGGGTATGGCGCTCATCGGGACCGTTCAACCATTCCAAGCTGCTGGTCGTCGATTCCATGTGGGCATTCGTCGGCTCATCGAATCTCGATCCGAGGTCGTTGAGGCTCAACTTCGAAATCGATCTGGAAGTTCTGGACGCCGGCGTGGCCAAAGCGATCGAAGCGCGCATTGAAAGCGCGATGGCCTCGGCGAGGGAAGTGACCCTGGAGAGTTTGCGCGCCCGACCATTTTTGGGACGCCTGATTGATCGCATATTGTGGCTGGGCTCGCCTTACCTTTGATCTCAGGTACAAGGTTCAGCTCAGAGCGCTGGTCGTCCCAGACAAGGGCGAAATGCTGCGGACCGCATGGCATATGGTCCATTTCGTCGCACCATGCCCTTTCAGACCTCTCCTTGCGCCAGCACAAAGACCGTATGCTGCGCCGCACCTAAGGTCCATTTGCCATCAAGGCAAACGAACCGGAGGTATCCGAAATGATCACCAGACGCGAAGCCCTCATCGGAGCAGCCACTGCTGCCGCGGCGGCTGCGGCAGTCTCATTCCCCGCAACTGCACAGGCGGCTACCAAAAGCGCCGAAGGTCTGCCCAGGCACAAGGTGACGCTCGTCGCGCCGCCCTTTGTCCATGAACATGACCAGGTCGCGAGGACGGGGCCGCGGATCGTCGAATTCACCATGACCATCGAGGAGAAGCCCGTCGTCATCGATAACGAGGGCACCACGCTCCAGGGAATGACCTTCAACGGATCGATCCCGGGCCCGATGATGGTCGTTCACGAAGGAGACTATGTCGAGCTGACGCTGGTCAATCCCGAGACCAACGAAATGCCCCACAACATCGATTTTCATGCCGCCACCGGCGCGCTCGGTGGGGCCGCGCTCACCCACGTCAACCCGGGAGAGCGGGTGACCCTGCGGTTCAAGGCAACGCGGACCGGGACTTTCGTCTACCACTGCGCACCCGAGGGCATGATCCCCTGGCACGTCGTGTCGGGCATGTCGGGCACGCTGATGGTGCTGCCACGCGATGGCCTCAAGGACGAGAAGGGCAACCCGCTGCGCTACGACCGGATCTACTATATCGGCGAGAACGAATTCTACATCCCGCGTGACGCGGATGGGAACTTCGTGAACTATGAGTCGCTCGGCGAGAGCTACGCCGACACGCTGGCGGTCATGCGCGGGCTGGTGCCCACCCATGTGGTCTTCAACGGTCGCGTCGGTTCGCTGACGGGCGAGAACGCCATGCAGGCGAAGGTCGGCGAGACGGTCCTGATCGTCCACAGCCAGGCCAACAGGGACACCCGCCCGCACCTGATCGGCGGTCACGGGGACTATGTGTGGGAGGAAGGCAAGTTCGCCAACCCGCCCGCCAAGGATCTTGAGACCTGGTTCATCCGAGGTGGCTCGGCCGGAGCTGCGCTCTACACCTTCCGGCAGCCCGGCGTGTACGCCTACGTGAACCACAACCTGATCGAAGCCGCCGAACTGGGCGCTACCGCTCACTTCACGGTCGAGGGCAACTGGGATGACGATCTCATGACCCAGGTCAGCGCTCCTGCGCCGATAAGCCCCGGCAGCTAATGCTGCATCCCCGGAGCCGCGTCCAACTGGCGTGGCTCCGGTCCCACTCCGGAGGTAGACAGGCAATGAACATCAAATTGACTTCGATGGCCTTCATCCTCCTCGCAGGTGCCACGGCCGGATTCCTTGGCGCTGTACCTGCCTGGGCTGACAGCGATTCCCTTACAATCTCCCCGCCCGAAACAGTTACGGTGCGGCCCGGCACGTTCGAGCATGTCCGCGCCGGGGAGTTCCTTCAAGGCGGGCGACCCGCCCGGGCTCCGCGCAGGGCGATCTCGGTCAGGCGCCCACTTGAAATCATGCGCTATCAGGTCACGCTCGCCGATTACGGCAAGTGCGTCTCGCAGGGCGCATGCAGTCCTGCCGATGGCCGCGGCCCGGATGACGGGCCCGTGACCGGCGTGAGCTATCTGGATGCCACAGCCTATGCCGAATGGCTCTCGGACGTGACCGGAGACAGGTGGCGTCTGCCGACCGACGAGGAGTGGGCTCTCGCGGCGGCCGAGAGGTTCGTTCCTGACATCGAGCCAACGGAGGAAGATCCGGACAACCCGGCGCTTGCATGGCTGTCGAGTTACAGGCGCGAGGCAAACCTGCGCCGCAAGCCTGATCCCTTCACGAAATCCAAAGGCGCGTTTGGCGAGAACTCCAACGGCGTGGCGGACATCGCAGGGAACGTCTGGGAGTGGACATCTTCCTGCTACATGCGCGTGGCGCTCGATGAGCGCGGCGAGAGCCTGTCGGAAGTCGAGAATTGCGGCGTCCATGTCGTGGAGGGGTTCCACCGGACCTACATGTCGAACTTCATCCGTGACGGGAAGAGCGGGGGATGCGCCGTTGGCTTGCCGCCGGACAATCTCGGCTTCCGTCTGGTGCGCGACCGTCCCGGCTTTCTCCGCAAGATGTTGGATCTGCTGTCCTAGCCTGCCAGCCCAACCCTGCGGGCGGCCTGGCGAAACAGGGCTTCGACGTCCGGAGAAAACCGGAAGGTGGCGAGAAAGTCCTCGACGGTAAAGGAGGGCAGGGATTGCCGAACCATGGCGGCGAATGTCCTGCCTTCCTCAATGCGCCCGGCCAGCGCCAAACAATGCGCCGCAATCGCGAGGATGATCTTATGCGCATTTGGCCGCGCCGAAGCCTTGATCGCCCATTCCGCCGCCTCCTCATATTCTCCCAGCCGGACATGGGCCAGAGCGCGGGCCCCGAGCATGCCGAACAGGAGCGGGTCGAATGGGCTGAGGCTGCGCGAATGGTTGGAGGAAGTGATTGCCGCCGCCGCATCTCCGGACTGCGACTGCACAAAGGACAGCGCATAGTGCCCCAGCGCGAAGTTGGGGCTGAGATCCACGGCCTTCTCGAGTTCCGCGACCGCCTGGTCCTGGCGGTTGCGCAGCCATAACGCCCTGCCCATCGCCCAATGCGCGGCGGGATCCTGATCGTCGACCATCAGGCTGCGCCCGGCTGCTTCAAATGCAAGGTCGGCCTCGCGGTTGCGATCCGCCCATTGCTGGAACGCGTTCTGCCAATGCGTGAACGAGATGCCGGCATGGGCCCGCGCGAAGGTAGGGTCGGCTTCGACGGAGCGCTTGAAGAACTGGTAGGCGAGTTCGTTGTCCGTCTTTGTGAAACGGTACATATGCCAGAGGCCGCGGTGATAGGCC
>QGUU01000637.1 GCA_003242525.1 Pseudomonadota bacterium
CCCGATACCTGTTCAATCGCCGGGTTCCGCTCCAATGCCACCGGAGGGTTCTGGCCATCGGAATGGCGCGTCTTTTCATTGGCGTCTTCGACTGGTTCCGAATTGCCCGAGCCGGACGGAGGGGGCTGGTTACCCGCGGCATCCTGCGAAAAGTCGGGGTGGCCCGCATATCGTGTGTCTTCCGGTGGAGACGGTAGATCGGGCGCGTCGTTCCGCACCGCTCCTCTGGCCGACCTTGCGGAAAAGGCCGGGTCATCAAAGGGCGGAAACTTCTCCGCCGGGTGCCGTTCCTCTTCCGTGGTTGTCTGAACGTTTTCGGCCGGCCGCTTTTCCCCGACAAGGCGAGAGGTTTCTACCGGGTCCAGTTCCGAATGTCTGTTCTCTGCCATGGCGGCCTCCTTTTCTTCGGAAAAGAACGGCCGGGGCCCACAGTTGTTCCGAAGTCTCGGAACCGGCTCTTGCAGGCGGTCCAATGCTTCGCATAACGGCCGGGGGAAGGTCAGTGCAGTTGGTTCCGGAACAATGATCGACCGGGACGGTTTGTGTTCCGGCAACGAGACAGCTCACCGGCCATCACAGGGAGGTCCGGCATGAAAAGCAAATCTATTTGGCGTGCCTACAGCTACGCATGGATCACGCTGGGACTGTTCGCTTTCAGTATCGTGGGGCACTGGATTTTTGGCTGGTACGCGTTTGTGAGCGAACAGCAAGAACACGGGCAGGTCGTGCATTTCGCGCCCTATTTCATCGAGATGATGCGGGACACTCTTGAAAACTGGCAATCCGAATTCCTGCAACTGCTGTGGCAGGTAGGCGGGCTAGCCTTCTTCATCTTTCTTGGCTCGCCCCAGTCAAAGGAGGGCTCCGACCGACTTGAGGCGAAGATCGACTTCATATTGAAGCGGGTCGATCCCGATGGCGGCGACGGTGTGATCCGCGCTCTTGATAGGTCGTACTCACGCGGGCATACGGATACGACTGCCTAGCCCGCATACCTCTGTGATCAAACCGAAAAAGTGATGCGGTGCCGCCGCAACCTTTCCTCTCCTCCGCGGTTTGAAGGGCTCTGCAACAAACGGCGGCGATAGGTCAGAAAATGCGGCAGGAACAGGCGTCGGATGGTGGAACGGGGGCGAGGGAACGTGAACGGTGCGCGCTCCTTGTGGAGGCTCAGGCAGCCCATTTCGAGCAGAAGAAGCTCTTTCCGCTCGCCCGCATATTGCGATCCGTTGCGGCTGAAATTCGCGAGCCGATTCCTCCCTCACGTAAGGCGAGCTAGCGTTCCGTCCGGCCGAAGGGATTTTCACCGAATTGCGGGCTTGTCGCCCCTTTCGTCTCCATCCAGAAGGATGCGCTGGGCGGCGCCGTCAAGGTCCTCGTACTGGCCGCTGCGCAGCGCCCACAGGAAGGCGATCAGGCTGATGCCCCCGAGGAAAAGCGCTACAGGGATGAGATAGGCGAGAACGCTCATGCCCTTAGCGGCTCCGTTGCTGGCTTGGCCGTTTTCGGCGCGCTCCTCTTTTTGGTAATGCCTATGCGCATGAGGCGCAAGGCGTTGCTGATGACAAGGATGGATGATCCCGACATGGCGATCGCTGCGACAAGCGGCGTGACATAGCCGAGAATGGCGATGGGGACGGCGATAAGATTATAGATGATTGCAATGCCGAGATTCTGCCGGATGAGTTGGCCGGCGCGCAGCGCGACATCCATTGCAGTGGTAACAGCCGAAAGGTTCCCATGCAGGAATACGAAGTCGGCAGCGTTGCGCCCAATATCGGCGGCGCTGGCGGGCG
>QGUU01000638.1 GCA_003242525.1 Pseudomonadota bacterium
AAGGACCAGGTTTCGGCGGTTAGACATAGGCGGCTGCCACCGCGCTGCCGCTTCTGCCTGGCAGAAGATCCATCCAGGTCTCATTGTCCAGCCTTGCCTTGGCTGCGGTTCTCAGGTCGCGCACCGGCACGGCAATGTAGGGGACGCCGGCAGACCATGCAGTGACACGATGATTTTCAAAGCCGATTTCGTGCGGCCCGAGCCCCAGTGCAGCCCCGAAGGCCTCGGGATCGGCCGACAGTTCCTCCTCTACCGGCAATTGCGGCAGGTCGAATTCGGCAAAGATCGCGCCGTTGTCGCGCCGCACGGCGCAGCGCACCGCTCCGATATTTTCTTCCAACACGAAGATGGCGTCGGAGCGGTCGCCCGACTCCATCTCTGCAAGAGCGACAGCTGAGCCGACGGTGGGATGGCCGGCAAAGGGCATTTCATACTCGGGCGTGAATATCCGCACGCGGGCCCGGTGTTTCCGGTCCCGTGGCGGCAGGATGAAAACGGTTTCGGAAAGATTGAACTCGCGCGCAACGGCCTGCATTGCGGCCGTGTCCATTCCGTCGCAATCCAGCACGACCGCCAGCGGGTTGCCTGCCAAAGCCCGGTCCGCGAAGACGTCATAGACAAGGTATCTACGGCTCTGCATTCTCCTGCCTTTCCGCCAACATGAGCGAAATTTAATTTGAAATTCGAACCATAAGGTCCGATGTGTCACCCATAGGGACGTTCGACAGCATAGGGGTCCGCCTTGGACCAGATTGTCAATCTGCCAGAAGCGGATTCCGCTCCGGCAATCGAGACGGCCCTCGGGCTTGACGGCGCGGGAAAGGCGAAACGCCGCCGCAGGATATGGTGGTCCGCGCTTGCGGTCGCCGTCATGCTTGCGGGTATCCTGCTCACCTACCAGTGGTACATGAGCCCGTCGCCGCGTGTCGAATATACCACGGCCCCTGCTACCGTCAGCGATCTGACGGTGGAAATCTCGGCCACGGGAACGCTTCAACCACTTACCCAGGTCGACATATCGAGCGAACTGTCCGGGGTCGTCCGCGAAGTTGCGGTCGCGGAAAACCAGCAGGTGCGAAAGGGCGACGTGCTGGCAAAGCTCGATACCTCCAAGCTGGAGGCGCAGATCGAGAGGGCGCAGGCTTCCGCCAAGGCCGCCGCGGCCAGCGTGGAAACTGCCAGGGTCACGCTCAAGGAAACGGAACAGGCTCTCGCCCGCGCCAGCGAGCTGGCAAGGAAAGGCATGGCGACGCAACAGGCGCTGGACACCGCCCAGGCCGCGAGGGACCGCGCCAAGGCCGCGCTTGACAGTGCCGAAGCAAGTCTCGCCATCGCCAATGCCGACCTGAAGCTGCAGCAGGCGGACCTCGCCAAGAGCACCATCTACGCACCCATAGACGGAATCGTGCTGACGCGCTCGGTCGATCCCGGTCAGACCGTCGCCTCCTCGCTGCAGGCGCCGGTTCTTTTCGTCATTGCCGCCGACCTGAGAAAGATGGAACTCAAGGCCGCCGTAGATGAGGCCGACATTGGCCAGATCAGGGTCGGCCAGCAGGCACGTTTCACCGTCGATGCGTTC
This sequence comes from Pseudomonadota bacterium, assembly GCA_003242525.1. Taxonomy (GTDB): domain Bacteria; phylum Pseudomonadota; class Alphaproteobacteria; order Rhizobiales; family Rhizobiaceae; genus Mesorhizobium. The sequence goes on from QGUU01000638.1 coordinate 1,580, forward strand.
CCGGAGCGTCCGTTCGACGCCGAGATCAGAGACATCTCCTACGCTTCGGTCACCACGGACGGGGTGGTGACCTACGATGCGCGGCTGGATGTCGACAACACCGACATGCTGTTGCGGCCAGGCATGACCGCCACCGTTTCGGTCGTGACTCAGCAGGCAAAGGGCGTGCTGACCGTGCCGTCATCCGCCTTCCGTTATCGTCCAACCG
>QGUU01000145.1 GCA_003242525.1 Pseudomonadota bacterium
GCCCGAACGGTCTTACCTACGCAGACGCCGGTGTCGACATCGACGCCGGAAACCTGATGGTCGAGAAGATAAAGCCACTGGTCCGCACGACACGCCGGCCAGGAGCGGACGGCGAGATAGGCGGCTTCGGTGGCCTGTTCGACCTGAAGGCAGCCGGCTTCTCCGACCCGATACTGGTCGCCGCCAATGACGGCGTCGGCACCAAGCTCAAGATCGCGATAGAGGCAGGCAGGCACGATACGATCGGCATCGACCTGGTGGCAATGTGCGTCAACGACCTGGTCGTTCAGGGGGCGGAGCCTCTTTTCTTCCTGGACTATTTTGCCACCGGCAAGCTCGACCCCGAACAGGGCGCCAAGATCGTCGCCGGCATCGTGGAAGGTTGCCGCCAGGCCGGCTGCGCGCTCATCGGCGGCGAGACGGCGGAAATGCCCGGCATGTACCAGGACAAGGACTATGACCTTGCCGGATTTGCGGTGGGCGCGGTCGAACGGGGCCAGCTCCTGCCGACCGACGACATCGCGGAGGGAGACGTGCTGCTTGGCCTGGCATCGTCGGGCGTGCATTCCAACGGCTTTTCGCTGGTGCGACGGATCGTTGCTTCCAGCGGCATCGGTTGGGACGCGCCGGCTCCTTTCGCGGAAGAGGCGACGCTTGCCGAGGCATTGCTGGAACCGACCCGCATCTATGTGAAGTCGATTCTCAAGGCCGTGCGCGGCACCCACGGCATCAAGGCACTTGCACACATCACCGGCGGCGGTTTCCCCGACAACATTCCCCGCGTCCTGCCAAAGGATTTTTCGGCCGACCTGGACCTGGAAGCGGTGGAAGTTCCTCCCGTCTTCTCGTGGCTGGCCAGGGAAGGACGTGTCGCACCCGAGGAAATGATGCGAACCTTCAATTGCGGCATCGGGATGGTGATCGTGGTGGCTTCAGGCCAGGCGGCGCAGGTTGCCGCCGTATTGCAGGAAGCAGGCGAGACTGTCACCACCATCGGCCGAATCGTTCCTCGCCGCGACGCCGGCGTGATCTATCGAGGCAGCATCGACCTATGAAGCGCAAGCGCACGGCAATTCTGATCTCCGGTCGCGGCTCCAACATGACAGCCTTGGTCGAAGCGGCTGCCGATCCCGATTATCCGGCCGAGATTGCAGGCGTGATCTCCGATCAACCCAATGCGGCGGGGCTCGGTATTGCGGTTGCACGAAACCTGCCTGTGCAGGTCGTTCGCCGCGAGGATTTTGGAAGCCGCGAGGCTCATGATGAGGCCATAGACGACGCGCTGTCGGGCCTGGGTGCCGAGATTGTCGCCCTCGCCGGATATATGCGCCTGCTTTCCGCCCCCATGGTTCAGAAATGGCAGGGCCGGATGATAAACATCCACCCTGCCCTCCTGCCCGCCTTCAAGGGACTGGACACGCATCGGCGGGCTCTCGAAGCTGGCCAGCGCATCCATGGATGTACGGTGCATTTCGTCACGACGGAGGTCGATGACGGGCCTATCATCGCCCAGGCCGCAGTCCCGGTCATGATCGGCGATGACGAGGCCACGCTGGCAGCGCGGGTTTTGAAGGCCGAACACCAACTTTACCCCCTCGCCCTGCGGCTGGTGGCCGAGGGCAAGGCGCGGATGGAAAACGGCCGGACGGTTTTTTCCGGATTTGGCGACGAGAGGGAGAACGCCGGGCTGTTCATCGTCGCGCCGCGACCGTCACGCGATGGAATCGACCTCGAGCAGCTGGCGCGCATCACGCCATAGCCGCCCCGCGGGTTCCTGATAGTGCGATGACCGGCTGCCTAGCGGAGACTCGGCCCCTGCCCCCGATCAGAGTAATCAACTGGCCAGACGAACCCAGACCTTGTTGTCATGAACCGCCGCACCGCTGTACGGCGCGGGCGCATCTGCGCCAGTCAGCACATTGATGCCTTCGCCACGCTCATGCGCGCTGTTCGGCCAGATCCCCTCGGCGATAACGACTCCGCGTTTGAGGCCGCTGAAAAGGGCGGCCTGCAGCACCACCTCGCCGCGCTCGTTGCCGATTTCGACCCGTGCGCCATCGGAAATGCCAAGCATTTCGGCATCGGCCGGGTGGATCAGCAATTGAGGCCGGCCTTCCTTCGCCCTGGACACAGGAGTTTCGGTGAAGCTGGAATTCAGGAAGTTGCGAGCGGGCGAGGTCGCGAGGCGGAAGGGGTGACGCTCATCGGCCACCTCGATCAGATCGACATGATCCGGAAATTGCGGCAGTCGCTCATAAGGACCGAATGCCTTGCCCATTACCTTCGGCGGCCGGTTTGGCGCAAAGCCCCCCACCCATTGCGGCTTGAAGCGAAACCTTCCGTCCGGATGGCCGAAACCGTTGAGAAAATGCGCTTCTTCAAAAGGAGGCTGCAGATCGACCCAACGCTGCGCCTTGAGTGCCTCGAAGCTGAGCCCGCGCCTTGCCAGCATGATGTCGATATGTTCGCGCTCGCTTAGCCCAAAGCCCGGCAGATGCGCGACCCCCAGCCGTTTGGCCAGTTCCTCAATGACATAGTGATTGGATCGCGGTCCGGGAGGCGGCTCGACGACCTTCGGCCCCAGTGTGATGTGCTGGTTGCCACCGCCCTTATAGATATCGTCATGCTCCAGGAACATTGTCGCGGGTAACACCACATCGGCCAGCTTGGCCGTATCGGTCATGAACTGCTCATGCACGCAGGTAAACAGGTCGTCCCGCAGGAAGCCCTGCTTCACCAGCCGCTGCTGGGGCGCGACATTGGCCGGATTGGTGTTCTGGATCAGCATTGCCGTGACCGGAGGGCCGCCGAACAGCGCATCCTCATGGTTCATCAGCACCGGCCCGATGCGTGAATGGTCCAGGTAACGGATTTTGGGGTCGCGCAGCCTGGTTCCCTCAAGCGTCGCAGTATCGAGCTTGAGAACGCCGGAATTTGAATGGAAGGCGCCGCCGCCCTCATACTGCCAGCAGCCGGTGACGGCGGCGATCGAAAGCGCCGCATGCATGTTCACCGGGCCGTTGCGCTGGCGAGAAAAGCCGTATCCGAGCCGGAAGAACGTTCGCTTCGTGGTTCCCACCAGCCGGGCGAAATCCTCGATTTCCTGAACGGACAGACCGGTGATGGCGGACGCCCAGGCCGGCGTCCTGTCCTTAAGGTGCCTTTCCAGCCCTTTCGGGTCGTCGGTATATTTTTCGAGATAGGGCCAGTCGGCATGGCCGTCACGAAACAAAACATGCATCACCGCGCAGGCGAGCGCCCCGTCCGTCCCGGGCTTGAGGATGAGTCCCATATCGGCCTGCTGGACGGTGGCGTTTTCGTAGATGTCAATTACCACGATCTTTGTACCGCGCTCCTTGCGGGCGCGGATTGCGTGGGTCATCACATTGACCTGGGTCACGACGGCATTGGTGCCCCAGATGACGATACAGTCCGATTTCGCCATCTCCCGCGGGTCCGACCCGCGCAGCGCGCCCGTACCCATGACATATCCGGTCCAGGCAAGGTTGGTGCAGATCGAGCCGAAGAAGCCGGAATATTTCTTGGCATGGCGCAACCGCTCGATGCCGTCACGCTGCACCAAACCCATCGTGCCGGCATAGAAGTAGGGCCATACCGTCTCGGAGCCGTATTTTGCCTCTGCAGCCTCAAACCTTTCCGCCACGAGATCGAGCGCGGCGTCCCAGCTTGCCTCCTTCCAGACGCCTTCGCCCTTGCCTCCGGCGCGCACCAGCGGTTTGAGAAGGCGCTCCGGATGGTGAATGCGGTCGGCATAGCGGGCGACCTTGGCGCAGACGACACCTGCCGTGTAGCTGTTGTCGCGCGCACCGTGGATGCGGCCGATCCGATCCGGCCCCAGCAACTCGACATCCAGCGCGCAGGTGGACGGGCAGTCGTGGGGGCAGGCTGAATGGCCGACGCGAATATCGGACCTGGAGGATTGGACGGGCGTATGCTGGTTCATGTCCCTTGCGTAAACCCTTTCCCGGGACATGAATAGGGCCAGTCTGGGGCTGGCGCCTATTCCGCGATGGCCTCCTCATATTCGGCGCTCATCTCAAGCCATCTTTCCTCGTTTTGCGAAAGCTGGGAGGCCAGTTCCGCGCGCTCCTTGGCCAGGCGCGTCGCACCGATAGGGTCCTTCTCATACAATGCCGGATCCGCAAGCTGGTCCTCGATCGAGTCGATGCGCTTGCGCAACCGTTCCATCAGCCCTTCCGTGGCGCGGATTTCCCTGGCGAGAGGCTCCAAGGCCTGCCGCCGGGCCGCCGCCTCGCGACGACGGTCTGCCTTGGATGCCCGCTCCGCCTCGCGCCGCTCGCGATTGTTGGTGGAAACACCCGTCACCAGTGTCTTGTAGTCGTCCAGGTCGCCATCATAGGGCTTCACCATGCCGTCCTTGACGAGCCAAAGCCGGTCCACGGTCGCTTCCAGCAGATGACGGTCGTGCGAGATCAGGATCACAGCTCCCGGAAACTCGTTGAGGGCATGGACGAGCGCTTCCCTGCTGTCGATGTCGAGGTGGTTGGTAGGCTCGTCAAGGATGAACAGGTTGGGGCCCTCGAAGGAGGCCAGCCCCATCAGCAGTCGCGCCTTCTCGCCGCCCGAAAGGTCCTTGGCCGGCGTGTTCATCTTTTCGGTCGTAAGGCCAAAATTGGCCACGCGCGCGCGCACCTTTGACTCTGGCGCGTCCGGCATGAGGCGGCGTACGTGCTCGTATGCGTTCTCCTCCGGGTGGAGATCATCGAGCTGGTGCTGCGCAAACATGGCCACCTTCAGCCCAGGCGCCAGGGTAATGGTGCCTTTTTCACCTTTCAGCCTGCCTGCCAGAAGCTTGGCGAAGGTGGACTTGCCGTTGCCATTGGCGCCAAGCAGCGCAATGCGGTCGTCATTGTCGATGCGCAGGTCAAGCTTTCTCAGGACCGGCTTGCCGGGCACATAACCCACATCGACCCCGGACAGCGCGATGATGGGAGAAGCGACCGTCTTGGCCGGTTCCGGAAAGGAAAACGGCCTGACCGTATCGTCCACCAAAGCGGCGATGGGTTTCATCCGCTCCAGCGCCTTGATGCGGGATTGTGCCTGACGCGCCTTGGATGCCTTGGCGCGGAAGCGGTCGATGAAGGATTGCAGGTGCTTGCGCTGCGCTTCCTGCTTGGCGCGGCTTTTTTCCTGCAACTCGCGCTGCTCGGAAAGCTGACGTTCGAACTGATCGTAGCCACCTCGCCAGAATGTCAGTTTCTTCTGGTCGAGATGGACGATCGAATTGACGGCGCGGTTGAGGAGGTCGCGGTCGTGCGAAATCAACAGCACGGTATGCGGATACTTGGCGACGTAGTTTTCCAGCCAGAGCGTGCCTTCGAGGTCGAGATAGTTGGTCGGCTCGTCGAGCAGCAACAGATCAGGCTGCGAGAAAAGCACGGCGGCAAGTGCCACCCGCATGCGCCAGCCGCCCGAGAATGAGGAGGCAGGCCGCTTCTGCGCCTCCTCGTCAAAGCCAAGCCCCGCGAGAATGGTCGCGGCGCGCGCTTCCGCCGAGTGCGCGTCGATGTCGGCCAGCCGGACATGGATTTCAGCTATGCGATGGGGATCGGTCGCCGTTCGTTCCTCCTCCAGCAGTGCGGCGCGCTCCGTGTCCGCCCGCAGCACGATGTCGATCAGCGGCTCATCGGTGCCCGGCGCCTCCTGTGCGACCTGCCCGATGCGAGTGTTCCTGGGAAAGGAAATGGAGCCGGTCTCCGCCGGCACATCGCCAGTGATGGCGCGAAACAGCGTCGTCTTGCCCGTGCCGTTGCGCCCGACCAGGCCGGCCTTGGCTCCCGCGGGCAAGGTCAGCGAGGCATGGTCCAGAAGGAGCCGTCCGGCAATGCGCAGCGAGAGATTGTCGATGATCAGCATGGCGGGCGTTAATGGCCGAGCGCAGCGGCGAAGGCAAGCCAAGACCGGAACACCGGCTCGAAAAGGGCCGGCGTCCGGTGCCTACGCGAAGGCCCGCCCTTCCTCGGTGCGCTGAAAATAGATCAGGTCGAGCGGCACCGACGGCTTCCCCAGGATGGTAAGGATTGAGTGCGCCTGGCCGCGGTGATGGGTCTGGTGATTGAAAAGGTGCGCCAGCGCCGGCGCGAGCCTTTGCGACACGGTGCGCATGTCGGTCACGGTCATGTAGGTAAACCGGCCGGCCAGAGCCTCCTCGTCGAGGCTGGCCACCCATTCCACAATGCGCTCGTCTTCTGCCTCACGCGAGACACGAAGGGGACCGAGCCCACGATGGATGATGGCGTCCAGCGCCTTAGGAGCGTCTCCTTCACCGGTAAACCGCTTAATCCAGATGCGGTCGTGGACAGAAAGTGGGTTAACGGTTCCATTAGCGAACCGGAAACCCGCCCC
>QGUU01000146.1 GCA_003242525.1 Pseudomonadota bacterium
TCTACGCTTCTAAGCTATCGATGGTGATCCGCCAACCTAAACCGTGGCTGGCGAAGGAATATTTCGGCCTTGCGCCGCGCTTGATCCCTTCAGCGGCCGCCGACACCTCTCGGCCATTCAAATGCGCGGTCATTATTCTGGATGACTTGCTGAATTTTCACGCATTCGAGGGATGGAAACGGTCAGGCCTTCCGCGCCACGCCAAGTTCCTCGAGCCGCCGAATCGCCGTCGGCGGCAATGGCGGAGGATTGGGCTGCCCTGCCGCATCCACGAGCAGTTCATCGCAACCGGCCTCGGTCTCGGCGATCAGCCTCGCCATGAATTCCTGCTTGCCAAGCCCCGGCGGGATCGGTGGCAGGAAGCGCGCCCTTATCGTTCCCGGATAGCGCAGGAACTTGCGGCGGGGCCAGTAGAGCCCGGCCACATGGGCTACCGGAACCACCGGCAGGTGAAGCTGGCTGTAGAGTTCGACGATGCCGTATTTGTAGGCCGGCACGTCTCCCGGCGCGCGGCGCGTGCCCTCGGGATAGATGATGAGTTGGCGGGGGTTTCGCGCAAGCTCGGCTTTCGTTGCCGCCACGACGGATCGCAGCGCCTTGGCCCTGTTTCCGCGATCGACCGGGATCATCCTCATCTTGAGGATGTACCAGCCGAAGAACGGTATCCAGGTCAGCTCGCGCTTGAGAATGTAGAGGGGGTCGTCGAGAAATGGAAAGAAGGCGATCGCGTCCCAGAAGGACTGGTGCTTCGGCGCCAGTATGAAGGACCCTTCAGGCAGGTTCTCGAGCCCCGAAATATCGCTGCGCGTGCCGGCAAGAACGCGATAGAGCCACAGGCTGGTTCGCGACCAGAACTTCGGCACGAACCAGGCACTGTGGCGCGGCGCAAGGAAATAGAACGGCGCCCAGAAGAACATCTGAACGACCATGCTTGCATAAAAGGCCAGGTTGAAAGCCAGCGAGCGAAGATAGAGCATGTGACAGCCGGATGAATCCTGCAGGGCTGGTTACAGCAAGCGAAGACAAAAGAAAACGGCGCCACCTCGAAGGCCTTACCTGGCCCTGGCTGAAGCGCCTTCAGCGATAGAGATACCCTGAGGCGTGGGCTTCAGTGGGACGATGCCGCGTGCAAGCGCCATCAGATATTTGTTGTATTCCGTAAACAGCACCCTCAGGGCTTCGGGATGGGTCAGCCAGCCGCCATTGTCGAGCTTGGTGTTGACTACGGGGTAGGGCTCCAGCCTGGCCGAGCCCAGAAACCTGCGCATCTCCAGCAGGCTGCGGGGCATGTGGTAGTTGTTGGTGACGAGGATCACGCTGTCATAGGCATGGCTTTCAACCCATTTGGCGCTCTCCTCGGCATTGCCGATCGTGTCCAGGGCCGTGCGGTCGAGATCGACGCAGCAGGCGAAAAGCCGCTCGTCACCGCCGATGATGCGCTGGAGTTGTGTTCGCGTGGCCGATGGATGGACGCCGCTGATCAGCAGCCTTTCGCCCTTGCCGGATTCGAGCAGCGCCATGGCGGCATCGAGCCGGGAGTGGCCTCCCGTCAGCACTATGATGGCGTCGGCCTTGGGCGGGTTGCCGGGAGCAAGGTGGCTGACGTGATCGGCGAACCAGCCAAATCCGCCCAAAAAGGCAGTTGCGAGCAAGCCGAACGTGGCGGCCAGCGCCACGAGCCAATGCCGCAGGCGGCCGCCCTTGGCGGCCTCAGCGGCACCCGCGGCCCTGTCGCTTGCCGTTTCGAACGAATCCTGCCCGCTCATGGTGCCAATGGTTAACCCTGAATTGCGGCCTTTGATAGGGTTCGGCCGCGCCTCTGGCCTGCGTCAAACCGTTCCCCCACAATGTGTACTGGACGAGCGGCCTCTATGAGCCATCCGTCTGCCGTTCCTCAATATCGCCGAGATGGGCGATAACCGTCACATGGGAAGTCGCTGCCGTCAGCGCGCCGACGATCAGCACTACGATCACGACGCCGGCATAGCCCGACCAGCCTATGGAGAAGTTTCCGAACAGCGCCGCCATCTGGTCGCCGCCCGGTGTCGCCATGCTGCGCGACAACCACCATGAAAAGACGATGAAGACGAGGATCGCAGCAAGGCCTCCGGCCGCGGCTCCCTTCATGCCGGTAACGAGGAAATGGCCGCGGAATTCGCGGGCGATGAAGCGCGCCTCCGCTCCGACAAAATGCAGAACCTCGATGATGTGCCCGTTGCCGGCCATGGCGCCGCGAGTGGCGAAGACCACGGTCAGCACCGTGGCGGCCAGCATGAGCGCCAGAACCGCCAGCCCTATCGTAACCGTCGAATGCGCCATGGCCACCAGCCGGTCGACCCAGGTTCGGTGGTCGTCCAGGCTGGCGGTCGGCAATTGCGAAGTGAGGTTGGCGCGCAAGGTCGCGAAGTCGGGCGGATCGTCTGGATTGATCGTGACCACGATGAGGCGCGGCACGGGCAGCTCGTCAATATCCAGCCCCGAGCCGAGCCAGGGCTCGAGCAGGCGGGCGGTGGCCTCCCGGTCAACGATCTTCACGCCCTTGACCCCCGCGGTACTTCCCGCAATCTCGGCCGCCGTCGCGAGGGCGGCATCCATGTCGAGTTCCCCGGACGGCTTGATCTGGATCGTTGCCTCGCGGGAAATCTGGCTCTCCCACATGGCGGCCGTGTCGCGCACCAGCGTGACGGCGCCGAAGGTCAGGCATGACAGGAACGTCATGATGGCGATGACGATGACCAGGGCCCGCCCTGCGACATTTTGCGAGGGCACGATCGGAGCCTGGCGTCGGCGCGTGCGCGCGAAGGCGCGGGCGGCAATGCCTGCCCGATCATGTGAGCCGGAAGCCTCAGTCATAGATATCGAGCCTTCCGCCGGACAGGATCAGTCGCCGCGCATCCACCTGGTCCATGAGGGCGAGATCGTGCGTGGCAATGACCACCGCCGTGCCCAGCCTGTTGAGTTCGATGAAAAGCCTGAGCAGTCTTCGCGCAAGTTGCGGATCGACATTGCCTGTCGGCTCGTCGGCAAGCAGGATTTCCGGCTGCTCTATCAGCGCCCGCGCGATGGCCACACGCTGCTTCTCGCCGCCCGAAAGCACCGGCGGCAGGACATGCATGCGTTCGCCGAGCCCCACCCATTTCAGAAGCTCGGTTACGTCGTTGCGGTAGCTTGCTTCCTCGCGCCCCCGCACGCGCAGCGGGAGCGCCACATTTTCATAGGTCGTCATATGATCCAGCAGGCGGAAATCCTGAAACACGACGCCGATGCGCCGCCGCAGAAGCGGAAGTTCCGCGGGGTGTATGCGTGACCGGTCCTTGCCGAAAATGGTGATGAGCCCGCGTGTGGGCTTCAGGGACAGGAACAGCAGGCGTAGCAGTGTCGTCTTGCCGGCACCCGAGGGGCCGCTAAGAAACTGGAAGGAGCGCTCCGGTATCTGCAGGGTGATGTCTCGGAGAATCTCCGGTCCCATGCCATAGCGAAGGCCGACATTCTCGAAGCGAATCACTTTCGACGACCTGGATTTTCGAGCAGTGCGGTAGAGCCATCTGGCGTGTTTTGACCATCGCGGCCTATGGTTAACCGTCGGTTAAATTCTGTGCATGGGGTGACGTTCACGGGCTCTCCGGTGGCGAAACGTTAACCATTTCCGCTTACGCAAAAGCAACGAGCAGGAAAAGCCGTCCGATCGGGGAGCCGATGGCCGACCAACCAAACGCACGCCCGGTTTCCGGCGAAATCATGACCCCATGCCGGCCGGGAACGCAGCGCGGCTTGTCCTCCACCGATATTGTCGATGCCGACTACGAGGTGCTGCCGGGGCAGCGCGCGGCCTTCCGCCCCGAAATCGAAGCTACGCCGCAAGCAATTGAGCGAGCCTCGGCGGCGCCTTCGCTTGAAGGCATGGCCATGCTGCGGCCGGTTGGCGCGCCGACGCCGTTTTCGGTGCGCGGGGGGGCGCTCTTCTGGACCGGCGGGGTCGCTGCGGCGCTGGCCGCGTTCTGGATATCCGGCGGACATGCGCTGGTTCGTTCCTCGCCACCTTTCCCTGGCACGAAACTGTCTATCACGGCCGTCAACTCGCATGTGGATGCATCGGGAAACCGGCCTGTCCTGTTCGTGGACGGCGAGGCTGGCAATGACGGTTCGGTCACGGCGACACTGCCGCCGCTGGAGATTCGCGTAACGGGCGAGGACGGTGCTGTCACCCGCTACAGGCTGGGAACGTCCGGGCGTGCGCTTGGCCCGGGACAAAGATTCGCCTTTTCGAGTCGTTTCGAAGTACAGGGAAACGGAGTGGCGGCGGTCGCCGTCAGTTTCGTGGAATAGGGCCCCTGGAGACAAATATGCCTGTGGTACGCGGTAAGGACATTGAGGTGCTGTTCTCGGCTTCGGCCATTGCGCGCCGGAACCTCGAACTCGCCAAGGAAATCGCCAACCGCGACTATCATGACCTTCTCGTCATTTCGATTCTCAAGGGCTCCTTCATCTTTGCGGCAGACCTGATCCGCGCCATGCACGATGTCGGGCTGTCTCCCGAGGTCGAGTTCATTTTCATCTCCAGCTATGGCACCGGCACGACCAGCGGCGAGGTCAAGGTGCTGCGCGACATCGACAATGAGGTGGCCGGACGCGACGTGCTCCTGATCGACGACATACTGGAGTCCGGCAAGACGCTGAAATTCACCCGCGACCTTATGCTGTCGCGCGGCGCAAGAAGCTGCTCCATCGCCGTGCTGCTCGACAAGCGCATGCGCCGCCAGACGACGCTGGATGCAGATTATGTTGGGTTCAGTTGCCCGGACTATTTCGTCGTCGGTTACGGCATGGATGTTGCTCATGCCTTCCGCGAGCTTCCCTTCGTGGGCATCGTGCGCGACGACGCCTGAGGCGCCGCTTCGAGTCTTCCTTCCGCTTGCGAGGGTCTCTCAGGCCGATGCCTGGCAGTCAGGAAAACTTTAACGGTTGGCCGCCATGTTTCGTCGCATGGCCAGGCTACTCATTGTCGAAGACGACGATTCCGTTCGCACACTCGCCGCCCGTGCGCTCGAGCGCGCTGGGCACCATATCGATCTTGCCGCCGATGGCGCGCAGGGCCTTGCGGCGATCCATGCGGCGTCAGGCGGTTACGACCTTGTCGTGTCGGATATCCGCATGCCGGAAATGGACGGAATCGAGATGGCCAGGGCTGCAGCCAACGCCTATCCCGGCATGAGGATCATGCTGATGACAGGCTATGCCGAACAGCGTGAGCGCGCCGAAGAACTCAACCGCATCGTGCGGGATGTGATGCAGAAGCCCTTCACGCTTGCCGATCTGCGAGGCAGGGTGGACCGTGCCCTGAGTTGAGATGGCCGGGACGGTCCCGCTGGTCCGCCCGAGCGCTATTTCATTTCCAGCAGCCGCTCCAGGTAGCTGCGCTCGATTTCGGGCGATAGCGCATTGCCCAGCCTCTTGCGTATGGCCTCGAGGATGCGTCGGGCCCGCTGCACGTCGATCTCGTCCGGCACCTTGACCGAATCACCGAAGTCGGGGCCTGTCGTGGCGCGAGGCCGGCCGAGGGGATCGCGGTCTGCGTTCCGTGCGCGGCTGCCTTCCTGGCTTCCTCCCTCATCGCCCTGCATAGCCTGCAATTGCTGCATCATGTCCCTGGCGCCGTTACGCAGCGCTTCCAGAGCGCGGCCCTGATGGCCAACCGCGTTGTTCCCTTCCCCGCGGCCGAGTGAGTCGCTTGCGTCGCCCATCTCGCGGCCCGCCTCGCCGAATCCCTTGTTGGGCTGCATGCCCATGCCTTCCAGGCCCTTGCGCAGCTTCTCAAGCTCCTGTTGGAGCCCCTTTTGGCCTTCCTGCAACTGCTTGAGCGCTTCGGCAAATTCCTCAGGTGTCATTGGCTTGCCCTGGCCACCATCAGGCGGCCTGCCATTCTCGCCCTGCATCCCTTCCATGCCCTGCTCGCCCCAGGGGTCCTCGCCATTGTCGCCGTTCTGGCCGGGCTGCATCTGGTCGAGCCGGTAGGTCTCATTCATCATTTCCTGCTGGCGCCGCATGATCTCGCCGAGCTTGTCCATCTGCTGGCGCATCTCGTCCGACTGCTGGTTCGGGCTTCCCCTCCGGCCGGCCTGCAGGTTGTTCATCATGTTCTGGAGTTCGGACAGCAGTTGCTGCGCCCTGTCGCGGTCTCCGGACTTGGCGAGGTTCTCGATCTGATCAAGCAATCGCTCGAGATCGCTCTGGCGCAGCTCCTGGGCGCCGTCCGGCATCTGCAAGGCGTTACGCTGGTCCGGATGCCGCTCGGCGAACTCCCGCAGAAAATCCTGCATCGCCTGGCGGCGTTCCTTCATCGCCTTTTCGATTTCCTCATCCGTGGCGCCATTCCCAAGAAGTTC
>QGUU01000639.1 GCA_003242525.1 Pseudomonadota bacterium
CAGGGGATTGATGACACCATTCGGTGCCGGCACGGTGATGGCGATGCGTTCCACGCCGGCAACTTTCGCCGGAACCGCATTCATCAACACCGAACTGGGGTAGCTGGCCGTGCCGCCGGGCACGTATAGGCCGACCGATTCGATAGCCGTCCAACGCGACCCGAGCTCGACACCGAGCGGATCGGTGTAGCGGTCGTCGCTGGGCTTCTGCCGCTCGTGGTGGGCGCGGATCCGATCGCGGGCAAATTCGAGCGCCTTGACGGTCGCCGGATCGGCCGCAGCATAGGCGGCCGCGATCTCTTCGCGCGTCACGGTAATGCCCAGCTTTTCCAGGTCGGTGCGATCAAAACGGCGGCCATAGTCGATCAGCGCCGCATCGCCGTCGGCGCGGACACGCTCAATGATCGAACGAACCGCGGCTTCCACGTCCGCCGAAGCCTCGCGCTTGGTCGTCAGGAACGCGGCGAAGCGCGTCTCGAAATCCGGGGACCTGCTGTCGAGCGTGATGGCCATGTCCTTCAGGCTCCGTGACTCGGACGCGAGGTCGCAGCCCAGGCCCCGCCAAGGTCGGCCAACCTTGCCTCGATGCACTCGACGTCCAGCATGATGGCCCCGCTGCCCGCGAACACCAGTTCGATCAGGCCGGCGGGAGGGTCGATGGGAACGAAATTGATCGCCAGCAAGGAAAGCACCTCATCCGTCTTTTCCCGGCGAATTCCGGAGGTCTTGACGCCAAGCACGCGGTCGAAATGCAGCAGGCTCTGGCGTCGCTCATTGCGGGGGCGAAAGAAGCTGGATTTCACTTCCCAGGCAAAACGCCGAACCGGAACCACGAAGCGCTTCACTGCTGGCAGATATTCCAGTTCGCCCACCTTGGTGACGGCATCCTGGACATGGGCCGAGACGATGCGGAGATCTTGTTCGTCGAGAGCGACGAGCTTGAGCGCGTCCATGACTTTCGCACCTGCGAAGGTTAGTCCAGACTTTTCTGTTAGGCGGTCTTGGACAAAGGCGCAACCGGACAGGAGAAATCAAGTCTTCCGGCCAAGACTGACGCCCATGCAGACACGTCTTCCTGTCTTTCGCGCCGCCACGCGCCGCGTTCTTACCCGCTGATCCGCTCGATCATCGCGCCGCAGCCTGACAGCTTCTCCTCCAGCCGCTCAAAGCCACGGTCGAGATGGTAGACGCGATTGACAGTAGTTTCGCCCTCGGCGGCGAGGCCGGCGATGACGAGCGAAACCGAAGCGCGCAGATCGGTTGCCATGACCGGGGCGCCGGTGAGCTTCGAAACCCCCTCGACGACCGCCGTCTGGCCCGAGAGCGTTATGCGCGCCCCCAGCCGTGCAAGTTCCTGCACATGCATGAATCTGTTCTCGAAAATCGTTTCGGTAATGCGCGACTTGCCGCTGGACATGGTCATCAGACCCATGAACTGGGCCTGCAGGTCTGTGGGGAAGCCGGGGAAGGGTTCGGTGGTGACGTCGACTGGCGCAATGCCCGCGCCATTGCGCCTTACCCTTATGCCTTGGTTGGTAGGCGTGATCTCTGCCCCCGTTCGTTCAATGACGTCCAGTGCCGCCTGCAAAAGATCCGGCTGTGCCCCCTGCAGCAGCACGTCGCCCCCGGTCATTGCGACCGCCATGGCGTAAGTACCAGTTTCGATGCGGTCCGGAATGACGCGGACCTTCGCGCCGGACAGTTCGTCCACGCCCTCGATGGTGATGGTGGAGGTGCCCGCCGGTCTCTATTACCATTTTCGAGCCCACGAAACCGGTATA
>QGUU01000640.1 GCA_003242525.1 Pseudomonadota bacterium
ACTAGTTAGGTTTCGTGGGCTCGGGAATTTTTAAAAAGAACAGGTTACGACACGGTCGGCGCCATGTCCTGCAATCCGGCCATCGGCGGCATGGGCAAAGGCCATCTCGTGCGGGAGATCGATGCGATGGACGGCCTAATGGGCCGTGTCGCGGATGCCGCCGGCATCCAGTTTCGCATGCTCAATCGCCGGAAGGGGCCTGCTGTTCGGGGCCCGCGTGCGCAAGCCGATCGCAAACTCTACCGGAAGGCCATGCAGTTGGCGATCGCCTCACAAGCGGGCCTGGACGTGATCGAAGGGGAGGTGGTCGACCTTCGCGTTGACCACGGCCGTGTTTGCTCGGCGCTGCTCGCAGATGGGCGCGAATTGCGGTGTGCCGCTGTCGTGTTGACGACCGGGACCTTCCTGCGGGGCCTTATTCACATAGGCGAAAAGAAGATTATTGCGGGTCGAATGAACGAGCGGACTTCCGTCGGCCTTTCCGAAACCCTCGCGGGCGCCGGATTCAGGCTCGGGCGCCTTAAAACCGGAACTCCGCCCCGGCTCGATGGGCGAACCATCGACTGGAAGGCGTTGGAGATGCAGGCTGCAGACGATGAGCCCGTTCCCTTCTCCCTGATGACCGACCGGATCACGACTCCGCAGATCGAATGCGGCATTACCCGAACAACACCGGAGACACATGCGCTCGTTCGCGCCAATCTGGGGCGGTCTGCCATGTATTCCGGCTCTATCGAAGGGATAGGGCCGCGTTACTGTCCCTCCATCGAGGACAAGATCGTAAAGTTCGGCGATCGCGACGGGCATCATATTTTTCTCGAGCCCGAAGGGCTTGATGATGACACCGTCTATCCGAACGGGATTTCCACCTCCCTGCCCGAAGACGTGCAGCTGAAGCTCCTCAAGACCATTCCCGGTTTGGAGGGCGCCGCCATGCTGCAGCCTGGTTATGCGATCGAATATGATCACATCGATCCCCGAGAACTCGAACCGACATTGGAAACCCGTCGAATCAGGGGCCTCTTCCTCGCTGGCCAGATAAACGGGACGACGGGCTATGAGGAAGCGGCGGCGCAGGGATTGCTGGCCGGACTCAATGCGGCCCGCCTTGCCGCCGGTAGCGAGCAGGTGACGTTCAGCAGAACCGAGGCCTATATCGGCGTGATGATAGACGATCTCACCAGCCGCGGCGTGGCGGAGCCTTACCGCATGTTCACGTCGCGGGCGGAGTATCGGCTTTCACTGCGGGCAGACAATGCCGACATGCGCCTTACACCCCGAGCCCTGGCGCTTGGGGTGGTCGGGGCTGACCGTGCCCGCCGTTTCGAAACGTTCCGGGCCGAAATTGCAGCGGCGCGGGCATTGGCTGAAAGCGTGGTCGTCACGCCAAATGAAGCGGCCCGCCACGGCCTTACAGTCAACCAGGATGGAGTGCGACGTTCAGCCTTCGCACTTCTGGCCTATCCGTCGGTAACTGTGGAGTGGCTGGGTAAAATCGATCCCCGTTTTCGCGCCATCGCACCCAAGGTGGCGGAAGCCATTGAAATAGAAGCAAAATATGCCGTTTACCTCGAACGCCAGCGGCATGATGTCGAGCAGATTCGCCTCGAGGAATCGCGACTGATCCCGGAAAGTCTCGACTTTTCCACCATTCCCGGACTGTCGAACGAACTGAAGCAGAAGATGCGCGATCGGCGGCCCCGATCCATTGCCGACGCCCAGCGTATGGAGGGCATGACGCCAGCAGCCCTGGCGCTTATCGTGGCTCATGTGCGCCAC
>QGUU01000147.1 GCA_003242525.1 Pseudomonadota bacterium
CGCCCCGGGAAAGAAAGGACGACGTTATCAGCTTTACGCCCAGCGATCCGGCCTGCCTCAGGAGTTCGAGCCCTATGGTCCCCTGCCCCGCAATAATCGCCGGGTCGTCATAGGGCGGTACCAGCACCATGCCCCGCTCCAGCCACGGTTGAACAACCGCCATGCGGTCGTCGCCGAAGCGATCGAAGGGAATTACTTCGGCTCCCATTCGCCGCACATTGCCGACCTTTGCTTCCGGCGCATCCGTCGGCATGGCGATGACGGCCCGAATGCCGAACAGTGCCGCGGAGGCGGCAACGCCCTGGGCATGATTGCCCGACGAGAAGGCGACGACCCCTCGCTGCCTTTCCTCGTCCGAAAGAGAGGCAATCTTGTTGTAGGCGCCGCGGAACTTGAACGACCCGGTGCGCTGCAGGGTTTCAGCCTTGAAGAAAACCCGCCCGCCGAAGCGCTCGTTGAGCACCGGAGATTCCAGTAGAGGCGTCTCATTGATGTGGCCGGCAAGGCGCTCCGAAGCTCGACGGACTTCGGCGATGCCGGGAAGCGAGGCAGTCATGGCAGCACTATTCCAATGGCGCAAGGTTGACCCAACTTCGCGCAACCCATGTGAAAGCGCCAATGAAAAGATGTGATGATAGGTATAAGCGCGGGCAGCTTACCCCAGCAGGGTTTTCTGACGCTTTGCACCACCGGCCTTTCGCCACTGGTTGAAGCGGTGGTTGGCAGCGGCAAAGGAGATCTTGAGCTGCCGCGCCACCGAGTAGCGGGACTTGCCCTCATCGAACAGGCGGAAGCAGCTCTCCACGCCTTCGCCAGTCAGCTTGCCATCTGAAGTCTTGTTACGCGGATTGGCGGGGTCGAACTGTTCGATGCGTTGTTCAACCAAGCTCTTCAGGCGCTGCAGGTCCGACTCGATGGAAGCGATGAGAGCCAGGGCAGGCTTCGGGTCGAAATGGTCAAAATGTTCGGTAACGGTCATCGTGACACCTTTTCCAATGGGAGCCCGCATATAGGTGAATGTTCACCGACAAAAAGAACGGCGGGGCCGATCTGAATTCAAAAAAATTGAACTGACAGAACGGCGATTGACCCTGTGGTGCCGTCACCTTAATTTAGAATTATTCTAAACTGGGAGAAAGTCATGCTCTCTCGAGTCTTTGGCTTTGGCAGGCGGCCGTTCGACTCACTGTCGGAGCAGGAAATGCTCGCGCTGGCCATATCTTCGGAGGAGGACGACGGCCGCATCTACCGCGCCTATGCGGACGGGCTGAGGGAGGGGTTCCCCCAGTCGGCCAGGATCTTTGAGGAAATGGCCGAAGAGGAGGACAGGCATCGCGACGCGCTGATCGACCTTCATCGCAGCCGTTTCGGCGAACGCATACCCCTCATCCGGCGTGAGCACGTCAGGGGTTACTACCAGCGCAAGCCCGATTGGCTCGTGCGCCCGCTGGGCATAGAAAAGGTCAGAGCCCAGGCCGAGGAGATGGAGCGGCAAGCCTACAACTTCTACGTCGCTGCAGCCAAACGCACGAGCGACGCCGCCACCCGGCAATTGCTCAATCAGCTTGCTGAGGTCGAAAGAAGCCATGAATCACTGGCGCACCGCCTGGGACTCCAGCACACGCCGGAGGATGTGCGAAAGGAGGAAATCTCGGCGGAGCGGCGGCAATTCATCCTGACCTACGTGCAGCCAGGGCTAGCAGGCCTCATGGATGGCTCGGTTTCGACCCTTGCACCGATCTTCGCTGCGGCATTCGCCACCCATGACAGCTGGCAGACCTTGCTGGTCGGGCTTGCCGCTTCCATCGGTGCGGGCATCTCGATGGGCTTCACCGAAGTGGCGTCGGATGACGGCAAGCTTTCAGGTCGTGGCTCGCCGGCGAAGCGCGGCATCACCGTTGGGCTGATGACGACGCTGGGTGGACTCGGGCACGCCCTGCCCTACCTGATCCCCCATTTCTGGACAGCCACGGCAATCGCCATCGCTGTCGTCTTCGTCGAGCTATGGGCGATCGCTTTCATACAGAACCGCTACATGGAAACGCCGTTCTGGCGCGCTACTTTCCAGGTGGTGCTGGGCGGAGCGCTGGTATTCGCTGCCGGCGTCCTGATCGGCAGCGCCTGAAAAACTTCCTCCCGGAAGGCCTAGCCCAGCTTGAGGACCTTTGCCTTCCCGAAGAAGTCCTCCCAGGGATCGGCCGCCGCAAGGCGCTTCAGGGTCGCCTTGTCATCGATCGGAAAGGCATCGGGAGGCAGGCCATCCTCGATCTCCTTCCAGGTAACGGGCATGGATACGGTGGCGCCCTTCTTGGCGCGCGACGAATAGGGCGCAACCGTGGTCGAGCCTCGGCCATTGCGAAGATAGTCGATGAAGATCTTTCCCTTGCGCGCCTTCTTCGACAAGGTTGCCGTGAAACGGTCCGGCTCAGCCTGTTCCATGGCGCGGGCAAAATCCTGCGCGAAGCCCTTGACGGCGTCCCATTTCGCCTGCGGCTTGAGCGGAACCATGACGTGGTAGCCCTTGCCGCCCGAGGTCTTGACGAAGACCGGCAGGGATAGCTCCTCCAACCTGTCGCGGATGTCGATGGCCGCCTGCCGCACGGCGTCGACCGAGACGCCCTCATCGGGATCGAGGTCAAAGACGATCTGGTCGGGTGTATCGATCCCCTCGACTGTGCATCCCCATATGTGAATTTCCACCACTCCCATCTGCACGAGCGATGCAACGCCGTCGAAGTCCTGCACATAGAGGATTTCCTCATCGTCCTCCGGATCTTTCGATTTCAGGATCTTGTCGCTCATGCCTGCCGAAGCGTGCTTCTGGAAAAAGCGCTGCTGCTCGATACCGTCAGGCGCGCGCACCAGAGCCAGCGGCCGGTTGACGATGAACTGCTCCATGCGCGGCCAGACCCGTTCGTAATGTTCGAGCAGGGCCTGCTTGGACACCTTCTCCCGCGGCCATAGCAACTTGTCGGGATTGGTGAGTTTGATCGAGGTCTTCACGGCAGAGGTCCCCTTCCCTTTTCGATCTTCCCTTGCCGCCGACGCTTTGCCCGTTTCCTTACGGTCCTTAATCGCGCCGGGCCTTTCCTCCACGACCTCTTCTGCCGGTTTGTCCTCGCGCAATCCCTGGAAGGAGGCATGGCGTATGATGCGGTCTGCCGTCCAGGCGCGGAATTCCACCTCTGCCACCAATTCGGGCTCGACCCAGACCAGACCCTTGCCGCCTGGGACCTTCTCATCGAAGGGAGATTTCCGGGCCTTCATGGCATCCAGCTTCTTCTTCAGCGCCGCATCGGTCTTGCCGGTAAAGCCGGTACCGACGCGCCCCGCATATTTCAGCGCGCCATTCTCATGATAGCCCACCAGCAGCGAGCGCAGGCCGCGTCCGCTCTTGTCCGAAGGGAGATAGCCGCCAATGACGAATTCCTGGCGCTGCGTGCATTTCGACTTGATCCACACGCCAGTCCGGCCGGAGCGATAGGGTGCGTCGGCGCGTTTGGAGACGACGCCCTCCAGCCCCATGCGGCAGGCATGTTTGAGAATCAGGCTGCCGGGCTCGACAAAATGATCGGAAAACCGAACCGGAGCATCGTCGACCAGCGACCCGAGCAGCTCGCGCAATCGCTCTTTGCGCTCTAGCAAGGGCTCGTCGCGAAGATCCTCGCCATCCAGCCGAAGCAGGTCGAAGACATAGTAGACCATTCGCCCGGAGCGGCCCGCAGACAGGTCGCCCTGCAGAAGCGCGAAGGACGAGACGCCGCTATCGGCCAGAACAACGATCTCTCCGTCCAGGATAGCGTCCGAACATTTGAGAGAGGCCAGCGCGGCCGGAATCTCCCCGCCGAAACGCGCTGTCCAGTCGAGACCGGTACGAGTCAGCAGGCGGATATCGGTGCCGGCAATGTGCGCCTGCATGCGGTAGCCGTCGAACTTGACCTCATGCAACCATTCCTTGCCCGATGGCGCATTGCGGTCCAGCGTCGCGAGTGCAGGTTCAATGAAGTCGAGTGCAGGAGCCCTTGCGCGCCGCGCCCGGCCGGCAGCGGGCTTGTTGGAATGCCAGACCTTAGGCTTTTCACCTTTCGCACTTTTCCCTTGGCCTACTTCCTCGATGGTAAGGCCTGATTTCACGGATTCCGGCTGCTCCTCGAGGATGTCCTCGCCAGGGCGGGCGGCGGCATCGTCGGACTTGATGAGGAGCCAATTATCCTTCTTTTCCCCCGGGCGAGGCTTCAGGCGCACCAGATGCCACTTGCCGGAAAGCTTTCTGCCGTGCAGCTCGAAATCAATATGGCCCTTCTTCATGCCGGCCGCAGGATCGTGCTCCGGGGTCCAGGTGCCCTCGTCCCAGACAAGAACGGAACCCGCACCGTATTCGCCCTTGGGAATGGTGCCTTCAAAGGGCGCATAGGCGATCGGATGGTCCTCCACGTGGACGGCCAGCCGCTTTTCGTGCGGGTCCAGGCTGGGGCCGCGCGTAACGGCCCAGCTCCACAGCACGCCGTCATGCTCCAGCCGAAGATCGTAATGCAGGCGCGTGGCGGCATGCTTGTGGATGACAAAGATGCCTCCGCCGTCCTTGCGCGCGCGCTTCCGTGCGACCTTGCCGGCCGGCTCGGACGTCTTCGAGAAATCGCGCTTGGCGCGGTACTGCTCCAGGCCTCTCATGGTCGTACCGCTCAGCTTGATTTTCGCCTGGATGTCGGTTTGCCCTTCGACGGCGTTTTCTTGCTTGAAGAC
Organism: Pseudomonadota bacterium; assembly: GCA_003242525.1. Taxonomy (GTDB): domain Bacteria; phylum Pseudomonadota; class Alphaproteobacteria; order Rhizobiales; family Rhizobiaceae; genus Mesorhizobium. The sequence goes on from QGUU01000147.1 coordinate 4,744, forward strand.
CTGCCGCTCGGACCCTCGTCATTGTCGGCGGCAAGGCTTTTCTTGAGAGCGTCGAAAAGGTTGACGACGTTGGATGGCTTCTCTTCCGTCTGCCTGGGCCGGGAGATCTTTTTTCCGGCCCTTTTGGCGCGGATCAGTTCAATCACCGTTTCTTCATATTTGTCATCGAACTCGGAAGGATCGAATTTCGAAGCGTTCTTTTCAATGACGTTCCGAGCGAGCTCGATCATCTCCTTGTCGGTCTTCAGGTTCGGTATGTCGTCCAGCACCGTATCGGGCTGGCGCACCGTCCGGTCATAGCGCAGCGTGGTCAGCAGCATGCCCCTGCCGAAAGGCTCGATGATGGCTGGGCGCTCCCGCTGAAAAAGCACGATACGGGCAAGCCCCGCCTTCTTCTTCGCGGCCATGGCTTCCCGTATGACGGCAAAGGCATCCTCCGACACCTTGTCGGCGGGCGCCAGGTAATAGGGCGTGTCGAGATAGATCGGCTGGATGGACGCCTTGTCAACGAAGCCGTCGAGATCGAGCATGTTTGAGGATTCGATCTGCAGCGCGGCGATCTCGTCCTCCTCGATCTGGATATATTCGCCGTCTTCAACCTGGTAGCCCTTGATCTCGTCCTCGGGCTCCACCGGATCGCCGGTTTCTGCATCGACATAAATGCGCTTTACACGGTTTCCCGTTTCGCGATTGAGGATGTGGAACGTCACTTTCTCGGCATGGGTGACGACGTTGGACAGTTCGACCGCGCACGTCACCAGCGACAGCTTGAGGTATCCTTTCCAGGCAGGACGTGGCGCCATGACGAAATCCCTCCATTGCGTCTACCCGCAACGGCTTGGCGCGAAACCAGTTCCATCCAGCCAGACGCAAAGAAGCCGGCGGTGTCGCCGGCTTCTTCACCGCTGTTATTCGGCAGCCTGCAGATTGACCTTGGATTCTGCCATCTCAGTCAACTTCCTGTCGGTGTCTTCCTCCTCCTGCAGATTCTGCGCGAGCACACTGGCGCAATCGGAGCGGCCGAGCTGCTTGGCCCAGGCGACCAGCGTTCCGTAACGCGTCATTTCATAGTGCTCGACTGCCTGTGCCGAAGCAATTAGCGCCGCGTCCAGCACCTGCTTGTCCTCCACTTCACCACTCACCTCGTCGGCCTCCTCGAGGATGCCGTCGATTGCCGGGCAGTTGACTTCCTTGGCCTCCACGCCGTGCATTTCGAATACCTGCTCGATACGCTCGATCTGCCCGCGCGTCTGTTCGAGATGCATTTGGAAACCAGCTTTCAATTCCGGCGCTGTTGCCTTTTCGATCATTTTCGGCAGCGCCTCCTCGATCTGCTTCTCGGCATAATAGATGTCGCGCAGAGTGTGGACGAAGAGATCATCCAACGTCTTGATGTCTTTCGAAAAGAAGCCCATGGCCTCGCCTTTCCATTTTTCTTGAGTTTTCGGGACCACGCGGCTGCTCTCCCTCACGGAGCACCACATGCCGGGCCGGAGCGTGCCGGCCCCCGCGCTCAACGCGCGCGGCGGATCGGAGTTCCGTGCTGCAGGTCATCTTTTTGAAGAGACGGGGATCAAGCTTTCCGGGCACTTTGGCCAAGCCCTGCAGGGCC
>QGUU01000148.1 GCA_003242525.1 Pseudomonadota bacterium
GGCTGAGAGGGAGCGGGGAAGCCTCTGAACGGCAAGGCCAGCGCCGCTTCACTTCAAGTCGAGTTGTCCCGCTGCAGCTTGGCGGAGCGCCGCGTCCGACGCGGCGCCGGCTCGGCCGGCCTCCGGACCGTCCTGCGCGCGGCGATCTGGGGTTCGGCACGCGCATTGTCCTCCTCGAGCGAGGCGAACAGCCAGTCGATGAAGACGCCGACGATGGGGGTGGCGCGGACATTTTTGCGGCAGGCGACGTAGAAGTCGTCCACGGCCGGCACGGCAAGGTTGAAGGGAGCGACGAGCTGGCCCTTGGCGAGCAGGCTGGCCGCTGTCATCGTGTCGCCCAGCGCTACCCCGTGGCCGTGAAGGGCTGCCTCGATCGCGAGCCGTGCGTCAGAGAGGTGGAGTTGACGTTCCGGGTTCAGGTCCAGGGCGTCCGCGGCAGTGAGCCAGGTGTGCCATTCGCGCCCGTCATCGGCATGCAGCATGACATGCTCGCCGAGATCGCGGATCGTGCGGATGGGCCGGTTGTTGATGAGCGTCGGGCTGACGACGGGAAAGAGGTCGAGCCTCGTCCAGAGCCTCAGCCAGCAGTCGGTCCAGCTCCCGTCGCCGTAGAGGATGGCGATATCGACGTCGGGCGAGCGGATGTTGGCCGGATCGTTGGAGGCGTCCAGCTTCAGCCTGATATCCGGATATCGCGCCAGGAAGCTGCCGATGCGCGGGATGAGCCAGAGCGACAGCAGCGCAGGCACGCAGGTAACCCTGAGCGAGCCCGACGTGGTCGGCCGCGTCATGCGCGCGGTCGCCGCCGCGATGCCCTCGAAGGCGGAGGTGACCGCCGGCAGCAGTTCCGCGCCATGGCCGGTAAGCCTCAGTCGCTGCCCCGCCCGCTCGAAGAGCCGCACCTGCAGCGAAGCCTCGAGCGCGCGGATCTGGTGGCTTACCGCTCCATGGGTGACGTTGAGCTCGACCGCCGCCTTGGTGAGCGAGCCGTGCCGCGCTGCCGCCTCAAAAGCGCGCAGGGGGTTGAGCGGAGGCAGGCGCTTGGCCAAGACGTCTCCTGTTGTTAGTTTTCCTCACACCGATGGCTACAACAATATCAATTGCCTTTTCAACTCCGCTCCACCATCATTCAGCCATCTTGAACGGACGTGGACGGAGGAGCGCGCATCCGACGGACCGGCGCTCCCGCACGGGAAACGGGAAGACAGTTCATGGGATCGCACAAGGACAGGCTCGAAGCGCTAAGGGCAAAGTATGGCGAGAGCCATGGCGGCGAGTTGTTCGACCCGCGCTTCCGGCGCGTCGCGGACCGCATCTTTTCCAAGAGCGGCACGCGGCTTGCACCCTATGCGGGCGTGCCGACCCTGCTTTCCGCGCCCTATCGCGCGATCGATCCCGTAAATCCCGATTTCGGCGACCTCCAGGTCGCGCTGCTCGGCGTGCCGATGGACCTGGGCGTCACCAATCGCCCGGGCTCGCGCTTCGGCCCGCGGGCGCTGCGCGCGATCGAGCGCATCGGCCCCTACAACCATGTGCTCGACTGCGCGCCAGTCTTCGAGCTCAAGGTCGCCGATATCGGCGACGTCCCCTTCGCGAGCCGCTACAGGCTGGAACAGAGCCATGCCGACATCGAGGCGCATGTCCGCAAGATCGTCGAGGCGGGCGTGCTGCCCGTCTCTGTCGGTGGCGACCACTCGATTACCCACCCCATCCTCAAGGCGATCGGCAGGGACCGCCCGGTAGGCATGATCCACATCGACGCGCATTGCGACACCGGCGGCGCCTTCGACCAGACAAAGTTCCATCACGGAGGTCCGTTCCGCAACGCCGTGCTCGACGGCGTGCTCGACCCGACCCGCACGATCCAGATCGGCATCCGCGGCCCGGCCGAATATCTGTGGGAATTCTCCTACGAGTCCGGCATGACGGTGATCCATGCCGAGGAAATCTCGGCTGTGGGCATCCCCGCAATTATCCAGAAGGCGCTGGAGGTGGTCGGTGACGGTCCGACCTATCTGTCCTTCGACATAGACAGCCTGGACCCGGCCTTTGCGCCCGGCACCGGCACGCCGGAAGTGGGCGGGCTCACCACCCGCGAAGCGCTGGAGTTATTGCGTGGGCTGAAGGGCGTTAATCTCGTCGGTGGCGACGTGGTCGAGGTCGCGCCGCAATACGACGCCACCACCAACACTGCCCATGCCGGCGCCCAGATGCTGTTCGAGATCCTGAGCCTGATGGTATTCAGTCCGGCGACAAGGAGCCGCTAGACGCGGACACGACGACAACGAGAATAGGGAACAGGGCCTGGCTGCCAAATCAAGAGGAGAACTGACCATGACCGAAATTCGCAAGAAGGGCGTCAGCCGCCGAACGGTGCTCGCCTCCGGCCTCGCCGGGGCCGGCCTGCTTGCCATGCCCGCCATCCTGCGCGCGCAAGAGCGCTCGCTGAAGGTTGGCGTCTATGGCGGCTATTTCAAGGACAGCTTCGACAAGAACATTTTCCCCGAATTCACCAAGGCGTCCGGCATCGCGGTGGAGTCGGTGGCGGAGCCAACCGGGGAGGCCTGGCTCGTTCAGCTCGAGCAGGCCGCCAGGGCAGGGCAGGCGCCCGCCGACCTCTCCATGATGAGCCAGGTCGCGATGCTCAAGGGGCAGGCTACCGATCTCTGGGCGCCGCTCGATCTGTCCAAGATGCCGAACAGCGCGAACCTGCTTGACCGCTTCGTCTCGAAATATCCGGACGGCCGCGTCGCGGGTATCGGCGCCGTCGCCTGGTACATCACGCTGGTGACCAACACCCAGGTCTACCCGGAGGCGCCGGAGTCCTGGGCGGCGCTGTGGGATCCCGCCAACAAGGACCGGCTGGGCCTGCTTGCCCTCGTCTCGAATTCCTTCCTGCTCGAGGTGACGGCCAAGACATTCATGGGCGGCACCGATGCCCTGGATACCGAGGAGGGCCAACTCAAGGCTTTCGAAAAGCTCGCTGAAGTCAAGCCGAACGTCAGGCTCTGGTACCGCGACGAGGCGCAGTTCGAGCAGGCGCTGAAGTCGGGCGAAATCCCGATGGGCCAGTACTACCACGACGTGACCGGACTCGCCGCGGCTGACGGCCATCCTGTCCGCTCCACCTTCCCGAAGGAGGGCGGAATCCTCGATTCCGGCAGCTGGGCGCTTTCGCGCGCCTCGCAGAAGGCCGAGGAGGCACACGTCTTCATCGACTATATGAGCCAGCCGGCGATCCAGGCGCTGATGTCGCGCAAGGTCGGCACGGCGCCGACAGTGAAGCGCGAGCTTCTCGACCTCACCGACGAGGAGTTCGCCGCGGTGGCGTCCGACATCGAACCGATCATCCCGCGCTACGACCTCTACCAGACCAAGTCGGACTGGCTGAACCAGAAGTGGACGGAGATGATCGCCGGGTGAGGCACACTCGTCGGGAGCGGCGCCGGACGCCATCTCTCTCATGGAGCGGGAGCCTGACCCGAATGCCCGGTGTGTGGGCAATCCGGCACCCGGTTTCCGCTCCCATTGCCGTCCTCCTGCCCGCTACCGATGATCCAACCGCAGGCCGCAGAAGCTTGGCGCTGTTTTCTGTGCCTGCCAGCGTATAGTCTCCGACGCTGCCGCTTCGCCGATCAGGGAAGAAACATGTCCGGACTGTCTCTGGAAAACGTCACCAAGACCTTCGGCGACTTTCGCGCGGTCGACGACGTGACGCTGCATATCCCCAATGGCGCCTTCGTCTGCATGCTGGGACCGTCCGGCTGCGGCAAGACCACGCTGCTGCGCATGATTGCCGGCCTCGAAGAGCCGACCGCCGGCGCGATCATGATTGACGGCAAGGACATCACGCCGGTGCCGACCCATAAGCGCAATTTCGGCATGGTCTTCCAGTCGCTGGCGCTGTTTCCGCACCTGACCGTGGGCGAGAATATCGCCTATCCGCTGCGCATCCGCGGCGTGGCGCAGGATGAGCAGCGCAAGCGGGTAGAGGACCTGCTCGCCCTCGTGCAGCTTCCAGGCTATGCCGGGCGGCCGGTCTCGAAGCTTTCCGGCGGCCAGCGCCAGCGTGTAGCGATCGCCCGGGCGCTGGCGCTTTCGCCACGCCTGTTCCTGCTCGACGAGCCGCTCTCGGCGCTGGATGCCAAGCTTCGCGAAGCGATGCAGGTGGAACTGCGCCAGCTCCAGCAAAAGCTCGGGGTTACCACGATCGTCGTTACCCACGACCAGCGCGAAGCGATGACCATGGCCGACCTGGTCGTGGTCATGGGAAACGGCCGCATCCGGCAGGCTGCGCCGCCGATCGAGATCTACCGCCGCCCGGCCGACGCCTTTGTGGCAGACTTCATCGGTTCGACCAACCTGCTTCCGGTCGAGACGGATGGCGGCGGTCGCGCCGTCGTGCTCGGCCATGTCGTGCCGGGGCTCGCCCTGCCGGCCGGGGTGACGAAGGGTCTCGTCTCGATACGCCCGGAAGACGTGCAACTCAGCCAGGTCGCGGATTCCGGTCTCCCCGGCAGGGTCACTTTCGTGCGCGACCTTGGCGGCACGATCGAGACATTTGTCGATGTCGGCGGCGGGACGACGCTGGTTGCCGTCACTACGCCGCGCCAGCGCGGCGACATCGCAGCCGGTGCGGAAGTGAGCGTCATTCTGCCGGCCGAAAGCTGTGTGGTGGTACAGGAATGAGACGCGAGCCGCCGCGCCGCATCGCCGACTACGCGCCGCTGGCCTTTCCGGCGGCGATGTTGGTCCTGTTCTTCGTGATCCCGTTCTCGACCATGATCGCGGTGAGCTTCTTCCGGCGCCAGCAGGGCGGCTTCTATACGCCCGACTTCGTGCTCGACAACTACGGCCGCTTCCTCTCGGCCTTTTTCGGCGGCGTGCTTGGTTTCTCGCTCATGCTCGCCATCATGGTGGCAGTGATCTGCGTTGCCATCGCCTTCCCCTTCACCTACCTGCTGACGAAGTCCTCCCGCCGGGTCCAGATCGTGTGGCTGGTCTGCCTGCTCTCGATTCTGTCCTTGTCCGAGGTGATTATCGGCTTCGCCTGGTCGACGCTGTTCTCGCGTACCGCCGGAATAACCAACCTGCTCGTCGCAGTCGGGCTGATGGCAGAGCCGCAGGCGCTGCTGCCGGGCTTCGGCGCGGTGCTGACGGCGATGACCTACCAGGCCATGCCCTACACGATTCTGGTACTCTACCCGGCTTTGGTGCGGCTCGATCCGACGCTGCTGGAAGCCGCGCGCACCCTGGGAGCCTCGCCGCTACGCGGCTTCTTCGACATCATCGTGCCGGCGCTCAGGAATACGATCATGGCGACGCTCATCATGGTCTTCGTCTTCGCGCTCGGCTCTTACCTTCTGCCGCAGATCCTTGGCCGGCCGCAGCACTGGACGCTCTCGGTGCATATCACCGACCAGGCGATCTACCAGTCCAACATGCCCTTCGCTGCCGCCATGGCCGTCTTCCTCGTGCTCATCTCGCTGGCGCTGGTGGGACTGACCCTGCTTGTCGGCTCGCGGCGGGAGGTGACATGAGCGCGCGCCTTCTGAAATTTTTCGGGTTTGCCGTCGTCGCGGTGTTCATGGCGATGCCCCTGGCGGTGGTCGCCGGTGTCTCGGTCAACGAGAAACAGTCGCTGACCTTCCCGCCAGAGGGTTTTTCCGTTGCCTGGTACGGACAGATTTTCACCGATCCGGGCTGGCGCGCCGCCCTGGGCGCCTCGGTCCTGCTCGCCGCGCTGTCAGCCGCGCTCGCCGTGCTGATCGCGTTGCCGCTCTCCTGGTTCCTGTGGCGGCGGATCGCCCCCTGGGCCAACGTCTTCCGTCTGCTCGGCGTCGCGCCGTTCATCCTGCCCCCGGTCATTACCGCGCTCGGCCTGCTAACCTTCTGGGCCACGCTCGGCTTTTACGGCCAGCCCTGGACGGCCGTAATCAGCCACGCGATCTTCTTCGTGACCCTGCCGCTGGTCACGCTATCGCTGGGTTTCGCCTCGATTGATCGCTCCCTGGTCGAGGCTGCCGCGACCATGGGCGCCGACGACCGCATGGTGCTCAGAACGGTGGTACTGCCGCTGATCCTGCCCTATCTCGTCTCCGGCTACGCCTTCGCGTTCGTGCTGTCGCTCAACGAGTATATCGTTGCCTATATGACCGTAGGCTTCACCCTGGAGACGCTGCCGATCAAGATCTTCAACGCCCTGCGCTACGGCTACACGCCGACCATGGCCTCGGTTTCGATATTCTTCGTGGCGATCGCCGCGCTCGTGTTCTCGCTGATCGCGCGCTTCGGCGACCTGCCGCGCCTGCTCGGCGCAATGCACTCGGAGGAAAG
>QGUU01000641.1 GCA_003242525.1 Pseudomonadota bacterium
CGCCGCGGTCAGCCGCTGATGGTGGTCAGTGACAACGGCACCGAGCTCACCTCGAAAGCCATGCTGAAATGGCAGCAGGACCATGGCATCGACTGGCACTACATCGCGCCGGGCAAGCCTATGCAGACGGATGTTGTCGAATAGCCCCATCGTTTCATGAGGATGCCTTTTCCACAGCCTCTGGCTTGCGGGGCCGCATTCGCCATCTCGAAGTCGCCGCCGCGTAGGCGGCCTCCGCTTGCTCGACGCGGGATCGTTCTTCAGCGCGCCTGGCTGGAATGTTATAGTCGTAGGCCACTCCTCGACGCGCATGCTTTGTCGGCAAGCCGGCACGCAACTCGGCCGATCTGAACTTGCGGGCAAGCAGGGCCGGCCGCGCCCAGATGTAGTCGGCGTCTTTGCTCAGCATATGCCAGATTATCATCGCAAGCTTCCGCGCGGTTGCGACGGCCGCAATATGCTTCCCACGACGCGCGGCGATCCGCTGGTAGAAAGCACGCAAAGGACCCGGTGAGCGGGCGGCGGCCCAAGCTGCTTCCACTAGCATTCCTCGAGCGTGCCCGCGGCCCTGCTTCGTAATGCGCCCATGATGGGCCGGACCCTCACCTGACTGCCGCACGCTCGGATTGAGGCCAAGATAGGCGACAAGACGTTGCGGATTGCTGAAGCGGCGAATGTCGCCGATCGCCGCGGCAACGCTCGCAGCGACGGTCACGTCGAGCCCGGGCAACGTCATCAAGCGACGGATTGTCGGATCCTGCAGGGCATGGGCAGCAATATCCGCCTCGACCACGGTCAGCGCTTCGTTGATCTCACCTATCAGGCTGAGGTGGCGCTCGATGGCCGCGCGCTCGTCCGCAGGCAAGATCTGCCTCGCCAGCCATTTGCGCCCGCTGATACTAACCAGATTGCCATGTGGACACGGAGGGATCAGGTGGGCGTGGAGGATCGACTGGATCAGGTTCTTCAACCTCGAACGTTGGCGGACCAATTGCGTCCGCCTGGTAACCTGCCTTCGTAGCGCAAGCGTCTCTGGGTCCGGGACCCAGACCTCGGGCAGGAAGCCCGAGGCGTAGAGCTTTGCGAGGACAGTTGCGTCGATCGTGTCGGTCTTCACCTTCGCATGGGCGATCATATGTACCTGCCTGGGATTGGCGATCACAACCCGATCCACATAGGGCGTCAGCACTTCAGCCACGACCGCAGCATTCCCCGTCGCCTCGATCACCACATGATCATCGTGGGTGAGCTCCTTCCTGGCGAACTCCTCCAACTTATCGCGCAGCATCTGAACCCGGCCGAGCTTGACGATCTCGCCGTCAAGCAACGACACGACCTCGGCGGCAACACGGTGTATGTCCATACCGATAATACGCACGGCTTCCTCCATCGTTGGACGAGAACAGGGAGCCAGCGGACAACACGACAAATACGGATCCGCGCTCGCAGCGCATCCGGGCGAGTCGTAGGGGCGGCCAGATAACGTGCTCGAACTCTCAGTTCATCTGCATGCGACGGCCTGCCCGCACTTGCGTGCTCCCGGTGCCCCGTGGCCCGGATGCGCCAAGCCTATCCAACCTGACGACCAATCCAACGTTGGCACCAACAACAACATGCCGGATAACGGCTTCATCGAAAGCTTTAACGGGCGGCTGAGGGACGAGTGCCTCAACGAGCACCTGTTCCGCAGTTATCGCCATGCCCGTGAGATCATCGAGAAATGGAGAATCGACTATAATCTGAACCGGCCACATACGAGCCTCGACGGGT
>QGUU01000642.1 GCA_003242525.1 Pseudomonadota bacterium
CCGCTCGGGCTTGGAAACGCCGGCTATCTTCAGGGGAAGCGCGACATTGTCTTCAACGGTCTTTGCCGAAAGCAGGTTGAAATGCTGGAAGATCATGCCAACGCGCCGCCGCAGCGGCTGCAATTGGCGCTCTTCGAGACGCGTCGTGTCCTGCCCCTCTATGAAGACATGACCCGCATCGGGCCGCTCCAGACCGTTGAGGCAGCGGATCAGCGTGGATTTGCCTGCGCCCGAGCGGCCAATGATGCCAAGAATTTCACCCCTTCGAACGTCCAGCGACACGCCGTCGAGCGCCGCGGTAGGCCCAAAATGGCGTTTCACGTCCACAAGGCGCACCACGGTGTCCGCCGACCCGACGTCCGCCGTTGTAGCGAAACGAGGCGGTGGCGCGACAGTCACTTTCTGGCCGGCAGGCTTGCGTATCAGCACGTCGGTCATAATCTGCTTCTCCGGCGGCAACATCAACTCCATCGGCATGGGCGCAACAGCCTGCCACCGGTCGATGTAGCAGCGCCCAGCCATGTTTCAGGCCGGGCGCCGGAATTGTCAGTAATCGGAATCAGTAGGCGCTGATGCCGGTACCCTTGTAAACACGGTCGAATTCCGCCTTTACCGTATCGTTCTGGTAGGACGCCACGAGCGTTTTGACCCAGGGCTCGTTCTCGGAGCCTTCCTTGACCGCGATGAAATTGCGATAGGGGTTATCGGCTACCGGCTCCTGCGCAATACGGTTTTCCGGGCCAAGTCCGCTCTTCAGCGCCCAGTCGGTGTTGACCACGGCGGCATCGAGATCGTCAATCGATCGGCCGACGATGCCCGCATCGAGTTCCTTGACCTCGATCTGCTTCGGATTTTCAGAAATGTCGGCGATGGTGGCGAGGATACCGGCCCCCTCCTTCAGCTTGATCAAGCCTTCGTTCTCCAGAACCCGGAGCGCCCGTCCCTCGTTGGAAGGATCATTCGGTACGCCGATGATTGCGCCTTCCGGCAGATCGGCGACGCTTGCATGCTTCTTGGAATAAAGACCGATCGGCCAGAGTGCCGTGTATCCGGCCACCACGATGTGATAGCCGTGTGTCTCGATCTGATTGTCCAGATAGGGCTGGTGCTGGAATGCGTTTGCGTCGATCTCGCCGCGCTCCAGCGCCTCATTGGGCTGAGTATAGTCGTTGAAGACAACGAGCTCGATTGTCAGGCCCTTCTTGGCCGCCTCCTGGGAAACCACGCGCCAGACGTCCTCATCTTCTCCGCTCATGATCCCGACCTTGATGGACGTCTTGTCCTCGGCAAAGGAAGGCACATTCATTGCCAGCCCAAGCGTGGCGGCAAGCAATGCAGCGAGTCCAGCCCTGCGCGTGAATGTCTGCGCAAGCAGGGAATGGTGGCGGTTCTTGATATCTGTCATGACGTTATCCTCTCGATGAAGCTCGCTGCCCCGGAACCCTCCGAAGCCAATAGCCCGGCTTTGCGTGACTGCCCAAGCTAATCTCCGAAATCCTGGATGGCGGCAAAGAACGTGTTTCCTCACGCGGGGCATGAGGAAGAAAAACCGACCAAAAATCGCCAGGGCGGCGAAAGAACTCCCTGATCCACCGCAGATCCCGCCAATTGGATGGGATTGCTGCGAGCGCCGCCGCGGGCGGACCTTCAACTTGACGTAGCTCGTCTGATCGAACCAATATCATTCTCAGGCGCACGCAGATGCGCAGGGAGGAAATATATGGCCTCGATCAAGCTCTTCAGGGGCGCGTTCGGGCATGTATCGGTGCT
>QGUU01000643.1 GCA_003242525.1 Pseudomonadota bacterium
TCGTTGACCTGGACGGACCCCTTCTGCTGGCACGCGACCGCGAACCTGGCCTTGCCTATGAGGGCTCGGTCGTCGCGGCGCCTGACCCACAGCTTTGGGGCTGAGTGTACTGGTCGCGATCTGTATGCAAAGGTTCCGCCCCTTGCACGCCGGGTCGGAGTTGCGACACATGCCGCTGCCAGTCTAGCTTGCGCTTATTCAAGGGAGATTTGCGATGGATCTGGGAATTCGGGGCAGGAAGGCGGTCGTCTGCGCCTCCAGCAAGGGCCTCGGACGGGGTTGCGCGGCGGCGCTTGCGGAAGCCGGCTGCGACCTGGTCGTTAACGGCCGCAACGCCGACGCGCTGGCCAGGACCGCAGACGAGTTGCGCTCCAGATGGGGCGTAAAGGTAATCGAGGTCGTTGGCGACGTATCGCAGCCGAAGGTGCAGGAAGCGCTGCTGGGCGCTTTCCCGGAAGTTGATATACTCGTCAACAATAACGGGGGGCCGCCCTTCCGCGATTTCCGCGAACTCGACCGTGAAAAGATCCTCCAGGGCCTGATCAACAATATGGTCACGCCCATCGAACTGATAAAGGCGGTCGTTGACGGCATGGCCGCACGGCGCTTCGGACGCATCGTCAACATTACGTCGCTTTCCGTCTACGTGCCGCTGGCGGGACTCGACCTTTCTTCCGGCGCGAGGGCCGGTCTGACCTCGTTCCTTTCGGGGATCGCCCGGACTGTGGTGGAAAGGAACGTTACCATCAACAACCTCCTGCCGGGGAAGATCGATACCGACCGCCTGCGCGGACCGCAGGAGCCGGGCCGTGTCGAAACTCCCGAGGAGGAGGCGGCGCGCAAGGAGCGGCTGTCTGCCGACATACCGGCGAAAAGGCTCGGCACGCCCGAGGAGTTCGGGCAGATCTGCGCTTTCTTCTGTTCCGTCCATGCCGGCTACCTGACCGGCCAGAACATACCGGTGGACGGCGGTTCCTATGTGAGCGCATTTTAGCGGCTGCACGGGCTCATCCGCACCTGCCCGGCAGCGCCGGGCGGAATGCCGCGTCTGCCAGGACGTAACCAAATGGTAAGAAAAATCAAAGGAGCGAAGGGGGCGACCGGCATGGGCACGACCGGAAAATCGACATGGTCCGATCTCGAAGAGGCCGCGCTCTATTTCCACAAGCATCCGACGCCCGGAAAGGTGGAAATCCAGTCGACCAAGCCGCTCGGCAATCAGCGCGACCTGGCGCTTGCCTATTCGCCGGGTGTTGCCGCGCCCTGCCTTGCGATCCGTGATGATCCGGCGCTGGCGGCCGACTACACGAGCCGCGCCAACCTTGTCGCCGTTGTGTCCAACGGGACGGCCGTGCTCGGCCTGGGCGATATCGGCCCGTTGGCATCCAAGCCGGTGATGGAAGGCAAGGCCGTCCTGTTCAAGAAGTTCGCTGGCATCGATGTCTTCGACATCGAGATCGATGCCCCCGACATCGACCGGATGGTCGAAACCATATCGGCGCTGGAACCAACCTTCGGCGGCATCAACCTGGAAGACATCAAGGCACCTGAATGTTTCGAGGTTGAGGAACGGCTGAAGAAGCGCATGCGCATTCCGGTCTTTCACGACGACCAGCACGGCACCGCCATCATCGTCGCGGCGGCGATCCTCAACGGGCTGGAGCTGGCAGGCAAGAGCCTCGAAAACGTCAAGATAGTGACTTCAGGCGCGGGCGCCGCGGCGCTGGCCTGCCTCAATCTGCTCGTCTCGCTGGGTGCCAGGGTGGAA
>QGUU01000644.1 GCA_003242525.1 Pseudomonadota bacterium
CTACCCACCACAGCGCGGGATGGTCGAAGATCGGGGCGCGCAGCCAGTGCGGTGCCGCGATCGCGAAAGCGGCTGCCGCCAGCGTGACAAAGGCTGGAAGGCGCAGGAAGGCGAGACCCACCAGGCTGGCCAGGGCGATTTGGTGCAGGATGCCGAAGAAGATGAAGCCGTTCGGAACGGCACACCAGGTCACGGCCGAGATCGCCAGCGCCGCCGCCACGATCAATCCCAGCCGCCGCAGAAAGGCCGGCCAGCGGATCCCCCTCGAATGCGCAAGGAACAGCGAAACCCCGACGATGAACAGGAAGGTCCAGGCAATCGCCCGGGCAAACAGCTTCCAGCCACCGATCTCCGTCGTGCCGGGACCGATATAGCCGAAGAACTGCAAATCCCAGGCGAAATGGTAAATGGCCATGGCCACCAGGGCAGCGCCGCGTGCCAGGTCGAGCAGCTCTATGCGCGATTTGCTTTGGACGAACATGGCACTCCGGTCCAGATTGGGGCCGTATCGCGAGAATCAGGCCTGCACGGTCGAACCGGAGAATGCCCATGCATCGCATCAAAGCCAATGGCGCGAACATTCCCTGCATCGGTCTCGGCACCTGGACGCTTTCCGGAGGCGCATGCCGCGACCTCGTGGCCAACGCGCTGGACGTGGGCTACCGCCACATCGACACGGCAGCGTCCTACGGCAACGAACGCGAGGTCGGCGCCGGCATTCGAGCGTCATCGGTCGCGCGCAACGAAATCTTCGTGACCACGAAGGTCTGGTACACGGACCTGCATGCCGGTGACTTTCGGCGCTCCGCGGAGGCCAGTCTGGAGCGGCTCGGCCTCGATCACGTCGACCTGTTGCTGATCCATTGGCCGAGCCGCACCATTGCACTGGCGGAGACGATCGATGCGCTCAACGCGGCGCGCGAGAACGGGCTGACACGTCACATCGGTGTGTCGAACTTCCCGACATCCCTGCTCGTGGAAGCGATCCGGCTGTCGCGCGTCCCGCTGGCGGTCAACCAGGTCGAATATCATCCCATGCTCGATCAGACGAAGCTGCTGGGCGCCTGTCGGGCCGAGGGCATGGCGATGGTCTCCTACTGCCCGCTCCAACGCGGCCGCGCGCTGCTTGACCGGCAGGAGGTTGTCGCGGCCGCTCGCCGCTACGGCAAGACGCCGGCGCAGGTCGTGCTGCGTTGGCACGTTCAGCAGGACGGTGTCGGCGCCATCCCGCGTACGTCGCGTCGCGAGCGGCTGGCCGAAAACCTGGACATTTTCGACTTTGCCTTGAGCGATGACGAGATGAACGCGATCTCTGCGCTCAGGCGGGCGAACGACCGCATCTGCGACTTCCATTTCGCGCCCGAATGGGATCCGGTCTGAAGCCCGGGGAGCGCTGGATTTCCGCCCCGGACGATACATTCCAAGAGGGCCGATTAACGCACCGTTAGTTGGGCATGGCTAGAGTGTTGGCAGCATGGGTGACGGCAATCGGCGTGCCTCGTAGCGCCGGTGGTCGGGAGTAGGGTCGCTGCCGGCCACGTGGCTCGAAGCAAGAAAGCAAAGTGGAGCAACGACTGGCGGTACATGGGGGTCACATGCAGTCGTCGACGGCGCAGCATGAAACGACGGCGCCTTCTGCGTTCGCCATTCTCGAAATCATGCAGCGCATGGGCGTGGCGGCTCTCCCCCGCAACTACGAGATTTTCTACGAAGCGCACACCGGCGCCAACCCGGCGCTGAAGGAAGCGCTGGCCAAGCTGGGCAACAG
>QGUU01000149.1 GCA_003242525.1 Pseudomonadota bacterium
GCCGTTCCTTTCTCATGGCAGAGCCGTCGTTTGATGCCGGCCTTTCTCCATGATCGCGGTCGGCATTGTTCAGCCACCGTTCAGCCAACATCTCATATCAGTCTGCTTTAACCGCCCTCGCTTCTCCCGAGGCGACGAACCGGACGAAGGAGACGGAAATGAACGGATTTGTGAAGACCGCCATCATGGTCACGGCGCTCGGCGCCACGACGCTCGCGACGCTTCCCGCAGCCAATGCCGGCGACTGGCGCTGGCGCCACCACCATAGCCATCGCGGTGACGCCGTGGCGGCCGGCATTGTGGGCCTTGCAGCCGGCGCCCTGATAGGAAGCGCCCTATCCCGCCCTGCCCCCACCTACTATGTGTATGACGAGCCGGGCTACGTGGTTCGCCCCGCACGCCGTTATCGCAGCGTGACCTATGCCGGTTCCCTCGAGCCATGGACCCGCGACTGGTACGAGTACTGTTCGGATCGGTACCGCAGCTTCAATGCCCGGACCGGCACCTTCACGGGCTATGACGGCCGGCAGCATTTCTGCGTAGCCAACTGATCCGCACGCCTCGATTTCACCGAAGGGCGCCGCTCGCTATCGACGGCGCCCTTTTCTTTCAGACCAGAAAAGGGTTCGTCCGGCGCTCGTCGCCGAAGCGACCTCCCGGGCCGTGACCACACAGGAAGCCGATATCATCCCCCAGTGGCAGCAGCTTGTTCTTGATCGAGGAGATCAGAGCGGCATGGTCACCACCCGGCAGATCGGTTCGTCCGACGGAACCACGAAACAGCACGTCGCCAACATGGGCAAATCTGGCAGCCTGATTGTAAAACACGACATGCCCGGGCGCGTGCCCGGGGCAATGCAGGACCTGGAACTTATGGGTGCCGAACGATACTGTCTCCCCCTCGGCAAGAAAGCGGTCAGGCACGCAGTTCCGTACAGGATCGGTCAGGCCGAAGCGCCTCCCCTGGTTCTCCAGATTTGCAAGCAGCGGACTGTCGGCTTCGTGCGGACCCAGAATTTCCACGCCGAGTGCTTCCTTTAGCTCCATGGCGCCGCCGGCATGGTCGATATGGCCGTGGGTGATCCAGATCGCCTCCACGGTGATTGCATTGTTCTTCAGCTCGTCCACTATTCGGTCGACATCGCCGCCAGGATCGACGACCACGCCCACCTTCTCGTCTGCGTCGAACAGGATGGTGCAATTCTGCTGGAACGGCGTTACCGGAACGATGCGGGCGTTGAGAGTTCCCATGTATGATCCTTCAGCTTTGGCCGCTTTCATCTAGGCAGAGAAGGCTGCCGCGTCCACTTCGCCGGCCTGCCCCAAAAGAAAAGGACGGCCAAAGCCGTCCTTCCATGCCTGGTCTGCGGGCCTTATTTCTTCATGGATTTCATGACCGCGCCCACGATCGCGGTGAGGATGGCACCGCCGCCTGCGCCACCGACGATGTTTTCGATGTTCAGCGAACCCGCCAGGCCACCTACGGCATCAGCAGCCGCAGCCGGATCGATCGACCCGCCGGTGATAGCGTTGAGCAGCAAGCCGCCGGCCACGCCTCCAATCGCACCGCTCAGGATCTTGGGAAGCTGACTCATCGCCGCCTGCTTGATTGCCGCACCGACAGCCTGCCCACCGATGATGCCGGTGACGATTTGCACAATAATGGGAAGAATCGTTTCCATGATTGAAGTCCCTCCATAGCCCGCGCACGCCAGCCGCATGGCGGTGTCAACATCAGACGCTGAAATGAGCTGATGTCAAATGGGACTTTCAAAAGCGGCACGGGCGACCTTCGGGCCGCCCGTCTTTTCACGCATCACATTGTTTCTAAAAGAAAACGTTATTCTGCAGCAATCGCGCGCTTGGGCTGCACCGCAGCCGAATAATCGTCCATCAGCGTCCGCGCGATCTCGCCTACCTCGAATCGGTACGGGCCGATCTCGGAAACCGGCGTCACCTCGGCCGCGGTTCCGGTAAGGAAGCACTGTTCGAAACCCTCGAGCTCTTCAGGCATGATGGCGCGCTCGACCACCTCCAGGCCTCGATCCCTAGCGAGGTCGATGACGGTGCGGCGGGTGATGCCGTCGAGGAAGCAGTCGGGCTTGGGCGTATGGATCTTGCCATCCTTGACGAAGAAGATGTTGGCGCCGGTCGCCTCGGCCACCTGCCCCCGCCAGTCGAGCATCATGGCGTCGGCATAGCCCTTGGCTTCCGCAGCGTGCTTGGAAATGGTGCAGATCATGTACAGGCCCGCCGCCTTCGATTTGGAGGGCGCCGTGCGCGGATCGGGCCGCCGGTACTCCGCAATGTCGAGGCGAATGCCCTTCAACTTCTGCGCCGGGTCGAAATAGCTCGGCCATTGCCAGATGGCGATTGCCACATTGATGCGACTGTTCTGTGCGGCAACCCCCATCTGCTCGCTCCCGCGCCAGGCAATGGGCCGGACATACGCGTCCTCGAAGCCCTGCTTCTTCAACAGCTGGCGGCAGGCGTCGTCGATCTCTGAAACCGTATAGGGGATTTTGAAACCGAGGATACGAGCCGACTCATGCAAGCGCTCGGTATGCTGGGTCAGCTTGAAAATTTCGCCGCCATAGGCCCTCTCCCCCTCAAAAACCGCACTGGCGTAGTGCAACCCATGCGTCAACACGTGGATCTTGGCATCGGACCATTGGACGAATTCGCCGTTCATCCAGATAAAGCCTTCAAGCTGGTCGAAGGGAACGGATGCCATGTTAACCTCCCGCGGGCTGGGCCCGCACGTCACGGTGTTGCTATACAGGCGCTGAAGCGGCCCAGTCGGTGAAAGGTAGGCCCATATGGACGGAGAGGCAAACTTATGAAATGCCGAAAAATTGACGGCATCTTGCCTTTTCGTTCGCAATCGGCCCTAAAGCTTGCGGAAAATTATCATTGCCCTGAAATTATGTCAACGATACTGACATAATTTCACTATCGTGAGAACACCATGCCGGATGCTGGCCTTTCCGACGCGGTACCGATCAGGACGGCGATTGCCGACGAAGACGGGATCGATTTCGCCTTGATCGAACTGTTGTTCTTCGCCTACCGGGATTTCACGTCCGATCCGGACCAGATTCTCATGGACTACGGCTTCGGTCGCGCCCACCACCGGGTTCTGCACTTCGTAAACCGTCGCCCCGGCCTGACAGTCGCGGAACTGCTTGACGTGCTCAAGATCACCAAACAGTCGCTGGCGCGCGTGCTCAAGCAACTCATCGACACCGGCCACATCGTCCAGGTACAGGGGCCGCGGGACCGCCGCCAGCGAGAGCTCTATCCTACCGCCCGCGGGCGCGCGCTCGCGCTGGCTTTGGCAAGGCCACAGTCACGCCGCATCTATCAGGCATTGCAGGGTGCCGGAGTGGCCGACCGCATCGTCATCGAACGTTTCCTGAAAGCGATGGTCAATCCGGAACTAAGGGCGCAGATCGACATTCTGCCGAAGAATTCCGCCTGAGGAAATGCAATGGAAAGCACGGAGAAACTGGGCCAATCAACCGCGCCGGACGACGACGCCCCTCATCTTCTCGTCGTCGATGATGACACGCGCATTCGCAATCTTCTCAAGCAGTATCTGACCGAAAACGGCTTTCGCGTTACTGTGGCCGGCAATGCGGACGAGGCGCGCCGAAAGCTGGTCGGACTGGATTTCGACCTGCTGGTTCTCGACATCATGATGCCTGGCGAAAGCGGCGTCGAACTGACAAAGGCGCTGCGGGAGAACAAGGACGTGCCGATCCTGATGTTGACGGCGCTCTCCGAAACGGACGACCGCGTCACCGGGCTGGAAGCCGGCGCAGACGACTACCTCCCGAAGCCCTTTGACCCACGTGAACTGATCCTGCGGATCAACAACATATTGCGTCGCGGCGGTCCTGCCACCACGCCCAAGGTCGAGCAACTCGTTTTCGGCCCCTACACATTCCAGATAGCCAAGCGGGAGTTGAAACGCGGAGGTGAAGCGCTGAAGCTGACCGACAGGGAGCAGGAAATCCTGGCGATATTCGCCTCGCGTGCCGGCGAAACCATTCCGCGGCATGAGCTCGTCGGGGACGATTCGGAAGTCGGCGAACGCACGATCGACGTGCAGATCAACCGTCTGCGGCGCAAGATAGAGCGCGACCCTTCCAATCCGGTCTGGTTGCAGACCGTGCGCGGTATTGGGTATCGCCTCAGCGTCGAATAGAATAGGCCCGCAGCCGGCCCTTGGTGCAGGCAGCGTGCCTGCGCGGCCGACGGGAACAATGGCAACGAGCGACCTCCAGGAAAGACAGGGCGATCAGGCGGCTGGACGGACCGTCGGCGGCCGGCTTGCCGATCTGGCCGGCGGAGTCCGCGCGCGCTGGCGCCACTTCTGGCGGCTGGTCTCGCGCTACATGCCCAAGCGGCTCTATGCCCGTTCGCTCATCATCGTCATAGCGCCCATGATCCTGCTGCAATCGGTCGTGGCTTTCGTGTTCCTGGAGCGCCATTGGCAGACCGTCACCTTGCGTCTCTCTCAGGCGGTCGTACGCGACATTGCCGCCGTTATCGACATGATCGAGACCTATCCAAGCGATGCCGACTACGCCAATATCGTTCGCATCGCCCAGGACAGGATGCAGCTAAAGATCGATTTATTGCCGCCCGACCCTTTGCCGGCACCGGGGCCAAAGCCGTTCTTCTCGCTTCTCGATGAGACGCTGTCTTCGGAAATTACCAGGCAGATCGCTCGGCCCTTCTGGCTCGATACCGTCGGTAACTCGAACATCATCGAGGTGCGTGTCCAGCTTGAAAACAAGGTCCTGCGTGTCTTCATCCGCCGCAGCCAGGCCTATGCGTCCAACACGCATATCTTTCTCATCTGGATGGTCGGAACCTCGCTCGTCCTTCTGATGATCGCGGTGCCGTTCCTGCGCAACCAGATCAAGCCGATCCTGACGCTCGCGGAGGCTGCGGAAAACTTCGGCAAGGGGCGCCCCATGCCGGATTTCCGCCCGCGAGGCGCGGAGGAGGTCCGCCGGGCAGGCATAGCCTTCGTGCAGATGCGCGAGCGCATAGAACGCCAGATCGAACAGCGCACGGCGATGCTGACCGGAGTCAGCCACGACCTCAGGACCATCCTCACGCGCTTCAAGCTGCAACTGGCGCTCAGTGGCTCAAAATCCGGTAGCGAGGCGTTGAACCAGGACATCGAGGACATGCAGTCCATGCTGGAAGGCTATCTGGCTTTCGCGCGCGGGCAGACTTCCGAGGATGCGGCCCGTTTCGATCTCGATGCCTATTTTGCCAAGCTGACGGAAGAGGCAAGGCTGCGAAAGCGCAGGCTCACGGCCACGATCGCCGGCGACCACGAGGTTCTTGTGAGGCCGACAGCCTTTGCACGCCTCATTTCCAATATCGTGAGCAACGCCTTTCGCTATGCCCAGAACGTGGAGATACGTGCCGTTCACGGCAACGGCTCGCTGGTCGTGACCATCGACGACGACGGCCCGGGAATACCTTCTGAAAAGCGCGAGCACGTATTCAAGCCGTTCGTACGTCTGGACGAGGCCCGCAACCTCGATTCAAGCGGCACCGGACTTGGACTGTCGATCGCGCGCGACATCGCTCGCAGCCATGGCGGCGACATCACCCTTGAGGAAAGCTCTATGGGTGGCCTGCGAGCGGTCATCAGAATGCCGGCCTGACCGCCCAGAACCGGATCAGAACAGGCGGCCGCCGTTTGGAACCTTGCGCTCGATGGCGCCCAGAACGACCTCGCCTTCTTCGTCAGGAAAGCCGAGCGTAAGCACTTCCGACATGAAGGGCCCGATTTGCCGTGGCGGGAAGTTCACGACCGCGAATACCTGCCGCCCGACCAGGGTCTCAGGCGTATAGTATTTGGTGATCTGCGCCGACGATTTCTTGACGCCAATTTCCGGTCCGAAATCGATGCGCAGCTTGATAGCCGGCTTGCGCGCCTCGGGGAAGGGCGCCGCCTCCACGATAGTGCCGGCGCGAATGTCGACCTTGTCGAAGTCGGCAAAGGTGATTTCCGGCTTGCGGCCGCTGTTCTGTTTCATGGGAAAGATTCAGGCGTTGCCGTGCGTCTCGAACAGGACGCTGGACAAGGCGTCCCTGGCGGAGGTTCCCGACCAGACGACGAACTGGAATGCCTGAAAATAGCATTCGCAAGCTTCGAGCGCGGAGGACAGGAGCACCTCGACCTGCTGGCTCGACGGCTCGACGCCGCCGGCAAGAAGCGGCAGCGCGGGGAACATGAGGGGCCCCACCCGCCCCCAAAAACCAAAATGACCGACCA
>QGUU01000150.1 GCA_003242525.1 Pseudomonadota bacterium
GGCCATGCCGGATGCTCCGCTAACGGCCAGACCAGCACATAGCTAGGCTGGCGCGTCCTACATATCCGCCAGCGTCGTCATGCAGACCTATGATTTCATTGTCGTCGGTTCAGGTTCGGCCGGGTCTGTCATGGCTGAACGCCTGTCGGCCTCGGGGCGCTTTTCCGTTCTGGTCCTGGAAGCTGGCGGAACCGACCGGCGCTTCTACGTGCAAATGCCCCTTGGCTACGGAAAATGCTTTTTCGATCCGGCCGTCAACTGGAACTACCGCACAGAACCCGATCCCGGCCTGGCCGGCAACGCGGATCACTGGCCCCGCGGCAAGGTGCTCGGCGGCTCCAGTTCCATCAATGCCATGGTCTGGATCAGAGGCGCGCGCGAGGACTATGACGAGTGGGCTGCCCAGGGCAATCCGGGCTGGAGCTACGCCGATGTCCTGCCCGCCTTCAAGGCCATCGAAGACAACGAGGCGGGTGCAGATGAGTGGCGCGGGGCCGGCGGTCCCGTTCATGTGACGCGTTGCGACCATCTGGTTCACCCGCTTGCGCAGCGTTACCTTGCAGCCGCCCGGCAAGCAGGCCTGAAACTCAATCCGGATTTCAATGGCGCGTCTCTGGAAGGCGTCGGCATCTACCAGATCAACACCAAGAATGGGCGACGAATGTCCGCTGCGCGCGCTTTCCTGCGGCCTGCAATGAAGCGCAGGAATGTCCGCGTCGAAACCAACGCGCTGGCGACGAAGATCCTTTTTGAAGGCCGCCGTGCAGTCGGAATCGAATACGAGCAGAACGGGCGCAAGAAAACGATGCGGGCCGGACGCGAGGTCATTCTATGCGCCGGCTCGATAAACTCCCCGCAGCTTCTGCAACTTTCCGGAGTGGGCCCCGGCGCCCTGCTGCAGAATCTCGGCATCGACGTGCTGCTCGCCAACGCCAATGTGGGCGCCAATCTGCAGGATCACGTTGGCATCAACTACACCTTCAAGGGCCGTTCCGCCACGTTGAACCAAATCCTGCGGCCATGGTGGGGGAAGGCGTTGGTCGGCGCGCAATATCTTCTGCTGCGTTCAGGACCGCTCTCCCTGTCGATGAACAGTGCCGGCGGCTTCTTCCGCACCGATCCGTCGCGGTCGCAGCCCAACATGCAACTCTACTTCCAGGCCTTTTCGACGGTCATACCGAAAAGCGGTGAGCGGCCGATCCTGACGCCAGATCCGTGGCCCGGCTTCTCGATCGGCCTGTCGAACTGTCGACCTTCCAGCCGCGGAGAGATCATGATCCGGTCGAAAGACCCGCGCGAATATCCCCGCATTGTCGCCAATGCGCTCTCGACGGACGCGGATGTAGAGGAAATGCTGGCGGCGGTGAAATTCGTCCGCAGGATCGCCTCCATGCCGGCCATGTCGGAATTCATCGTGGAAGAAATTCTGCCTGGTCCTTCAATAACTTCCGATGCCGATCTGATTCAGGATTTCAGGAGGCGCTCCGGCACCGTCTACCATCCGGTCTCCACGTGCCGGATGGGGCCCGAAGCCACCCGCGCGGTGGTGGACGCGCGCCTGCGCGTTCATGGGCTCCAGGGGCTGCGCGTCATCGATGCCTCCATCTTTCCCGAAATCATCACAGGCAACACCAACGCCCCGACCATCATGGTAGGGTGGAAGGGCGCGGAAATGGTGCTGGAGGATCAGCGATGAGAATCACCGATGTGAAAACCTGGGTGGTCGGAAATCCACCTCCGGGCATCGGCGGCAAATATTTCATCTTCGTCCGCCTCACGACGAATTCCAATGTCGTTGGCTATGGCGAAGCCTATAACGCCACCTTCGGCCCGCATGTCACGGCACGAATGATTGAAGACATGGCCGAACGCTACTTCATCGGCCACGACCCCCACAATGTGGAGAACTTCTTCCGCCGCTGCTACTCGTCCGGCTTCACGCAGCGTCCCGACGTTTCAGGCATGGGCTGTTTCTCGGCACTGGAAATGGCCTGCTGGGACATTATCGGCAAGGAAGCGGGTCAGCCCGTATACCAGCTGCTGGGCGGAAAAGTGCATGAGCGGCTGCGTTCCTATACCTACCTCTATCCGCACACCGGCTCCGTTCACACCGAGGATGTCAGCGGCCGCAATGTCTACAACGATCCTGATCTCGCGGCAGAATGCGCCGCCCTTTACGTTCGACAGGGCTTCAATGCGGTAAAGCTCGATCCGGCCGGACCCTATACGGCGTTCGATGGCCATCAACCGCGTCTGGCAGACATCGATCTTTCCGCCCGGATGCTCAAGGCGATACGCGAGGCGGTAGGAACGAAGGCCGACATACTGTTTGGCACGCATGGCCAGTTCACGGCATCTGGCGCACTACGCATGGCTCGCGCAATCGAGCCCTACGACCCGCTTTGGTTCGAGGAGCCGGTACCTCCAGACATGCCGGAAGTGATGGCACAGGTAGCTCGCGGCACAAGCATTCCCATTGCGACCGGCGAACGTCTGACGACCAAGTTCGAGTTCGCACGCGTCATCGAGAATCGCGCGGCCACGATATTGCAGCCGGATCTCGGCCGCTCCGGTGGTCTGTTGGAGACAAAGAAGATCGCGGCCATGGCGGAAGCCTGGCAAATACAGATAGCGCCTCACTGCTATTGCGGGCCGATCGTTGGCGCGGCCAACATACAGCTTGCCGTGACCCTGCCGAATTTCCTCATTCTTGAATCTCTCAAGCAATGGGACGGCTTTCACGCCAGACTTCTCAAGAAAAAGATCGAATGGCAGGACGGTTACGTCATACCCCCGACGGAACCCGGACTGGGCGTGGAACTTGATGAGGCGGTGTGCGAAGCCCATCCCTATGACGGCAAGGCGCTGCACCTGGAGATGAAGCCGGAGCCGCTGTTTCCCTGAGCGGGAAGGGATTCAAATACAGACACTTGCGGGCCGTTTTGGAATCGCGCCTGCAACAAGTTGAATCAGCATCTGAGCACGAGTGCCCCCGGCAGAATCTCGAAGGTTGCCGGTATGCGGCCGGGTGACTCCCCGTCTATGTCAACCAGCGCAGGACCCGCCTTGCCGCCAATGGGTTCCACCGCAACCCTGCGGCCGCGCAGCATGGTGATTGCCGGGTGATTGCCATGCCGCCCGCCATAGACCAGTTGGAGATCGCGGATGAGACGCAGCTTGCTGGCAGCCCGCAATATGACGATATCGAACTGGCCGTCATCGAGAGCGGCATCTGGAGCGACCATCATGCCTCCGCCAAAGAACTTCCCGTTTGCCACCGCAATCAGCGCCACCCGGGCCTCGAAAGGTTCGGCGTCGTCCACGGTGATCTTCACGTCGCGGAAGCGGTATCGCGCGAACTCGAATACGGTGCGCCAGTAATACAGCGCCTTGGCAGATACGCGGCCCTTGCGCCGATCCGCATTGACCGCCCGGTCGATGACACCGGAGAGGCCCAGACTTGCTATATTTATGAAATGGCGGCTGGCTAGCGCGCCCTGATCGTCAACATAGGCGATGCGCCCGGCATCTACCGCCCTGCCCTTCGCTTCGGCGATGCGCTTGACCGTCGCTTCGACGTCGTGCGGAAGGCCGAGGGTGCGTGCGAAGTCACTGCCTGTTCCGGCAGGGATAAGACCAAGTTCTGCAGTATGCCCATGTTCTTCCCCTGCCTGCAGCAAACCGTCGGCAACCTCGCTTGCCGTCCCGTCACCTCCCGCGGCAATGACGAGTGAAAAGCCGCTGGCGGCGAAATCGAGCGCCAGGCGCTCAGCATCGCCTTCGGCCTGCGTCTCGCGCAGTTCGACTACGCCAAAATGCTGCCTCAGGGCCGCTGCCGCGGCCGGCCAGTCCCTTTTTATCCGGCCGCCACCCGCCACCGGATTGAGAACCACCCCGACCTTCACGCCACGATCTCCCGCCCCCGCCGCCGTCTGACGCGGGCAAAACACGTCGAAACCGTTTTCGGTTGAAAAAGAAAACGGCTAGCGCCCTCTCCTCAAGTCGGCAAAACCGCCTTCTTTAGCGAAACGGAGCGAATTTGCCAGCCTCTATGCCCGATAACCACTATATCCACAGGGCACGGGCTGTTTCCAGAGCCGGCATCCGGGCATACACTCAACTCATCTCAAGCGGCCACGGATCATCTGCCGCAAGGCGGAAGAACCACGAGGAAGGCTTGAGACCCGTACGGCGCATCGCACAGCAGGCCTGCCTGCGGGACGATGAAGCCGGGACCTACGGGGCCGCTTAAAGCGTGCCAACGCCGATGGCGGACCGATGCGAGCCATGAAGGCCGGGAAAGCCCTTCGATGGCACACCGTGCAAAGCCTGCAAGGGCCTGGCCGGTGTGGTCCCTGACCGGATGCTGCTTCGGCGGCTACTGGCTGGGATCGTCACAATCATGGACGGCAAGGCGCGATATTCTTCGGACGTCGCTGCCATGACCGGTCCTGATCTGACAGGGAGGCGCTGGGAGCAATCCCGGCGCCGACTGTTTCGCGGTACGCGTGAGCACAGCGACGACGATCCGCGCGCGTTTTTCCTTGATCGACACCGGCAGGTCATTTGGTCCAGACAAGGACTCCGCTTCACGGCGGCAGACAAATCTGGCATAGCGCATACGGCGCGTTTCCGGCGCTATGTGAAAGTCCCCAGCCTTGCATAACTTCTTCGACCTTGTCGGCTCTGTTGCAGCCACCATCACCACGCTCGCATGGCTTCCTCAGATCTTGAAAATCCTGCGGGAACGCCAGGCGCGAGACATTTCACTCGGCACCACCTTGGCGCTTGCTTTGGGCGTGTTCCTGTGGATCGTCTATGGCGTGGCTATCGGCTCCCTACCGGTCATAGTGGCAAACACGGTATCCTTTCTGTTCATCGCCACCATCGTCGGGCTCAAATTGCGGTTCGGCTGAACTCACGAAACCAGGGCCGCATGCTGACACCTTCATGTCAGGAGCGAGCCGTGGCTTTCGCCGGGGCGGCAAGGTGAACCCTTTCCATTTTGGCTGACTCCTCCCATATTGGCACCCATGGCCAAAACTCCCGAGAAGACGTCGCGCTCCGCGCAGAACGATCGTTCGGCGCCGCGCAAACGCGGTAATGTCGTCACGGATTATCTGGACGCGTCTGACCCGCTTCACCGCGGCGGCTTTGCCGAAGCGCCGCAGGCCGAATTCACCGGCGCTCCGCTGTCCGGCTCGATTTCGGATTGGGCGGAGCAGGTTTCGCGTGAAGCCGAGAACGCCTCGCCTCGCGGGCCCGGCGAGGGAACGCCCAAGGTGCGGCCCTCCCGTGTGCCCGGGCGTTCTTCCGCTCCGACACGCACGGCGCGCGGCACCTCCATGGGCGGTGCAGCTTCGGCAAAGGAAAGGGCGGCGGCCGGCCTCAACCCGGTGGCTGGCCTGGATATCAGCCTCGAGGATGCCGAGACGCTACCCAAGACTGGCGTCACCGCCACGGTAAAGGCGCTTGCCGATCTGATCGAGAGCGGTAATCCGCTGCACAAGAACGGGACATTGTGGACACCGCACCGCCCTCCCCGCCCGGAGAAATCCGAAGGCGGCATCCCCCTCAGGATGGAATCGGAGTTTGAGCCGCGCGGCGACCAGCCGACCGCAATCAAGGATCTCGTCGAGGGCATTGCCAACAATGACCGGACGCAGGTGCTGCTCGGCGTGACCGGCTCCGGCAAGACGTTCACTATGGCGAAGGTCATCGAGGAAACGCAGCGCCCTGCACTCATACTGGCGCCCAACAAGACGCTTGCGGCGCAGCTCTATGCCGAATTCAAGAAATTCTTCCCCAACAACGCGGTCGAGTATTTCGTCTCCTATTACGACTACTACCAGCCGGAGGCCTACGTCCCGCGCACGGACACCTATATCGAGAAGGAGTCCTCCATCAACGAGCAGATCGATCGCATGCGCCATTCGGCTACGCGCTCGCTCCTCGAGCGCGACGACGTGATCATCGTTGCCTCCGTCTCCTGCATCTACGGTATAGGTTCGGTCGAGACCTATACGGCGATGACCTTCCAGATGACGATCGGCGACCGCCTGGACCAGCGCCAGCTCCTCGCCGACCTTGTTGCGCAGCAATACAAGCGCCAGGACGCGAATTTCGTGCGCGGCACGTTCCGGGTGCGCGGCGACACGATCGAGATCTTCCCGGCCCACCTGGAGGACCGCGCATGGCGTATTTCCATGTTCGGCGACGAGATCGAGGCAATTACCGAGTTCGACCCTTTGACAGGCCAGAAGACGGGGGACCTGAAGAGCGTCAAGATCTACGCCAATTCACAC
>QGUU01000645.1 GCA_003242525.1 Pseudomonadota bacterium
CGACCGCATGAATTCCTGGGCGCAGGGCGAGGGCCAGCCCGGTCTCGGCTACATTTTCTGGCGCAAGGAAGGCGACAAGCTCGAGGGCGCGGGCCCTATCGCCAAGAACATCGGCGAGGAGCGCACCGAGGCGATCCGCCAGCAGCTTGGCCTGTCGGATGGTGACGCGGCATTCTTCGTCGCAGGAGACCCGAAGAAATTCGCGACCTTCGCCGGTGCGGCGCGCTCCCGGGCAGGGGAGGAACTGAACCTCATCGACCGCGATCGCTTCGAGCTTTGCTGGATCGTCGATTTTCCGTTCTATGAGTGGAACGAGGACGAGAAGCGCATCGACTTCGGCCACAACCCGTTCTCGATGCCGCAGGGCGGCATCGACGCGCTGAACAACGAAGACCCGCTCACGATCAAGGCCTTCCAGTACGATCTGGTCTGCAATGGCTATGAGATTGCCTCCGGCGGCATCCGCAACCATCTGCCGGAAACCATGGTGAGGGCTTTCGAGATCGTCGGGCTGGACCGGCAGACCGTGGAGGAGCGCTTCGGCGGCCTCTATCGCGCCTTCCAGTATGGCGCACCACCCCATGGGGGCATGGCTGCCGGCGTGGATCGCGTTGTCATGCTTCTGGTGGGAGCGAAGAACCTGCGCGAAATCACCATGTTCCCGATGAACCAGCAGGCCTATGACCTGCTGATGAACGCACCTTCGGAGGCAACGCCGCAGCAACTCCGCGAGCTGTCGCTACGGGTGGTGGTGCCGAAAAAGGAAGGCTGACGCGACTGCGCGGGGCCTTTTGCCCCGCTGGTCAATGCATCTGTTGACGCTTGGGTGCGTAGCGGCCGTCCGGCAGCACCTCGAATATTTCGCGTATGCTGGGGTGCCTGATTGGCTCCGCGGAATCGTCTTCCAGAAGGTTCTGCTCGGAGACATAGGCGATGTACTCGGTTTCCGAGTTCTCGGCGAGCAGATGATAGTAGGGCTGATCCTTGCTCGGCCTGATCTCTTCGGGAATGGACTTGTACCATTCCTCGCTATTGGCGAACTGCGGATCGACGTCGAAAATCACGCCCCGAAACGGGAACAATCGATGGCGCACTACCTGTCCGATCGAGAATTTGGCCGTCTTCATTACCGTGACCGCTCGAACCTTTTCTTTTATCTGGCTCAAAGACGTTATCAATTCAATCCCGTCCCGACCGACGTCCCGGACTTCGTCTTTCCCTCATCGAAAGCGGGATGCACGATCCCCAGCGGCGCGTTACCGCCCGACCTGTTTCCGCAGCCCGCCCGCAAGCACAGCAAAGCCGCTGCCTGGCTCCACTCCTTCGCGCATGAAGAAGGCGCGTAGGGGCGAGAGCGAACCCAGCAGGCTCAGGCCGATGCCGCGCGCCATCTGCGCAGGCAGCATTTCCGAGAGAAGGGATCTGTTGAGGAGATTGACCGCGCCGCTGCGCGCCAGAATGTCAGGCCGGCGTTTGAAGTCATAGGCGGCAAGAGCTTTTGGCGATCCTGGATCAGATGCATTTTTCAGCGAAACTTCAATAAGATCGTGGATGTCTCTGGTGCTAAGATTCAAGCCCTGCGCGCCAATGGGAGGAAACACATGCGCTGCCTCTCCAACCAGCGCCACGCGGTTCTTGGCGAAGCGGAAAGCGGACAGCGTGGAAAGCGGATAAACTTGGCGCCCCGGTTCCGCTGTTACGCGGCCCAGCATGGACTGCATCTTTTCCTCGATCACCCCCACAGGGCAATTTTTGCCAAAG
>QGUU01000646.1 GCA_003242525.1 Pseudomonadota bacterium
AATGATCGACAGGAAGGCGCGCCCGGAGGTGGCGTGCCTCCGTCAGCCTTTTTGTGGCGGCTCGATGATTAGCCATCTGATGATCGCCATGGCAGGCAGAATCCACAGAAGGCCGCTGATCAGGAAGAAGAGAAAATGAGTCATTGGGCCGGATTCGGCAAACTGAGCCACTGCAACGACAGTCGCCACCATGGCATAAATGACCACTAACAGGACCAGCAGGATGGTTCCGATCAGCTTTTTCAGGCGGATGGGCATGGTTTCCCTTTCTGAGGTCCCGCTTAGGAGCATTGGCCCCTGTGCGCAAGCCTGTCCAGCGCGACGGCGTGCCGCGCTGGACAGGCTTGCAAGGCAATGCAGCTTGGTCCACCACGTCGCCAGGCTCAAGCCAAGGGAAAAAGGATGACCATCTCGACCCACATGGCGCCATTGGCCGCCCGCGAGCAGGACATGCGGAACCGAGCCTTGGTGCGCGGCTGGCTGAACATCGTCCTGGTCGTGCTGGTGGCACTGATCATGGTTGGCGGTGCGACCCGCATGACCGGCTCTGGGCTTTCAATCACGGAGTGGAAGCCGATCCATGGGGTCATTCCGCCGCTGAACGCCGAGCAATGGCAGGAAGAGTTCCAGAAATACCAGCAGATTCCGCAGTACCAGAAACTCAACAGCGACATGACCCTGGACGAGTTCAAGGTCATCTTCTGGTGGGAATGGTCGCACAGGCTTCTGGCGCGCGGTGTCGGGTTCCTGGTGGCGATCCCGATGGCATTTTTCTGGCTTACGGGCCGGCTGGAAAGGAATCTCAAGCCTAAACTCATCGGCATATTGGCGCTGGGAGCGCTGCAGGGGGCGATCGGCTGGTGGATGGTTGCGTCCGGGCTGGCGGAGCGCGTTTCGGTAAGCCAGTACCGGCTGGCAACCCATCTGACCATGGCGTGCATCATCCTGATCGCCGTAACGGCCGTCACACGCGGGCTTGCGGTCTATTCGCAGGAGGCGGCGGCGCGCGGAATCCAGCGCTTTGCCGGCGCCATGGTCATACTGATCCTGATCCAGATTTATATCGGCGCGCTGGTTGCCGGCCTTCATGCAGGTCTGACCTATAATACCTGGCCTCTTATGGACGGCGCGATCATTCCCGGCGACCTGTTCGTCATGGAGCCGGCCTGGCGCAATCTCTTCGAGAACCCCAAGACGGTACAGTTCGTACACCGCATGTTCGCCTATACGGTGGTCGCAGTGGCGCTCTGGCATGCGGTGGCAGCATCGGTTGCTGCGCCGGGGACCACTCATGCGCGGCGCGCCTGGGTGCTTTTCGGACTCCTGGTGGTGCAGGCAGGCATTGGCGTCGCTACGCTTCTCAGCCAGGCGCCGATCGACGTGTCCCTGACGCATCAGTTCGTTGCCGTGGTCGCGCTGATCTTCGCCACGGCGCACTGGCGTGGTGCCAGGGGCGCCTATCCGCTGCCGAACGAGGTCGAAACCCGAAGCTGACGGGCGGCCCGAAGAATCCCGAGGAGGAGGCCGCCTGGGAGAAGCGAAGGAAGCGGCCGCTCAGGCGTTCAGGCCGAGCATGAGATCCAGGTTCTGCACAGCGGCGCCGGAAGCACCTTTGCCGAGATTGTCATAGACGGCGATCAGCAACGCCTGGGCGCGGCTGTCATTGGCGAAGACATGGAGTTGCATGCGGTTCGTGCCGTTGTAGCGTTCCGGCTCGATCTCCGGCACCCGCTCGACCTCGCTGTAGGGAGCGACCTCGAC
>QGUU01000647.1 GCA_003242525.1 Pseudomonadota bacterium
CTCCCGATCAGGAATGAAGTTCTCGAACGGGACCACGGCATTCCGAAAAATGCCGTGTGTGTTGCCCGCCACATCGCCGCCCATGATGGTGTCCTCATCGCAACGCCCGAATACAACGGTTCGATCCCGCCGCTGCTCAAGAACACCGTGGATTGGGTAAGCCGGGTCCGCCATGATGGCCGCAAGCCCTTCCGCCCGCTGGAGGGAAAGCCGGTCGGCCTCTGCTCCTCCTCGCGCGGGCGTTATGGTGGCATCCGGGCTATCGCCCATCTTCGCGCAGTGCTGGTGCGCTGCCGGATGGAAGTCGTTTCGCCTGAATGCTCGGTGCCCGAGGGCGAGCGAGCCTTCGACGAGAATGGCGAATTTTCCGACAAACGCATGCAACAATCCATGGAGCACCTATGCCGCACGCTGCTGGAAGCCGCCCGACGGAGTTCGACTCGCCCATGGTGACAGGAGAAGCCATGCACGACCGGCTGATCGTCGGGCTTGACGTCCCTTCGGTGGACGAGGCCGGGCGCGTGGTGCGCGAATTGGAAGGGACCGTCAGCTTCTACAAGATCGGCTATCAGCTTGCCTTTGCCGGAGGGCTTGATTTCGCCCGCGAACTGGCAAGTGGCGGTGCGAAGGTCTTTCTCGATATGAAGCTGCTCGACATCGACAACACGGTGGCAAAGGGCGTGGAGAATGTGGTTCGGATGGGTGTGTCCATGCTCACGGTGCATGCCTATCCGAAGGCAATGCGCGCTGCTGTAGAAGCGGCCAGGGGCAGCGGCTTGTGCCTGCTGGCCGTGACCGTGCTTACCTCCATGGACGAGCGCGACGTGATCGACGCCGGCTATGAACTCGATCCGCACACGCTGGTGCTGCGCCGCGCCGAGCAGGCGCTCCATGCCGGCATGGGCGGAATAGTCTGTTCTGCCGCGGAGGCCGCCTCCGTGCGCAGGATCGTCGGCCCGGGTCTTGCCGTGGTGACGCCCGGCATCCGCCCGGCCGGCGCTGCACATGGCGACCAACGACGCGTGGTAACGCCAGGCGAGGCGATTCGTAGCGGTTCCAGCCATCTGGTCGTAGGGCGCCCGATCGTGGCAGCAGGCGATCGCAAGGCTGCAGCCGAGGCGATACTGGAAGAGATGCGCGCAGCTTGAGTTCGGCGTCTCCCGACGGGCCCCGCCCGCCGGATGCGCTGTGAAACGGAGGAGAAAAGGAATGCCCAAGGGATACTGGATCGCCCGCGTCGATATACGTGATGCGGAACGCTACAAGGATTATGTGGCGGCCGCGAAGATCGCCTTCGACAAATATGGCGCCAGGATTCTGGCGCGCGGCGGCGCCTACGAGAAGGCGGAGGGCGAGGGCCGTGCGCGCAACGTCATCATTGAGTTCGAATCGCTGCAGGCGGCGCACGATTGCTATCACTCTCCCGAATACCAGCGCGCCGCCGCCATCCGCCGGCAGGTGGCCGACGGCGAGATCGTGCTGGTCGAAGGCGTCTGAGCGCCGGCCCTTCGCACAAGATTTACCTTGCCTTTCAAGGAATCCTAAGGACGCTCCGGCTTATCCTGGCTGATGCGCGGTCTTCCACCGCGCGCCAGCGAGCAAGGCGTCATGGATTCCGCGACTGCACCGCGTCTTTACAATCTCGACCTGCTACGGCTCCTTTCGGCCATGATGGTCGTTCTGTTCCACTATGGATTCAGAATGGCCATCACCGGGGAAGGCGGCGGCATCGGCTTTCCGGAACTGGCCCCGGTCGCC
>QGUU01000151.1 GCA_003242525.1 Pseudomonadota bacterium
CTGAAGACGTTTCCGAATGGAAGCTCCCAATGGTGCTGGAAAGCAATGAGTCCGGCCTCACGGTTGGGCTTCAGCCGGCGCGCCTGCCGTCCGGGGAACTGGCCGACGAACGGGTTCAGGCTACAGTCTCCAAGGAGGATATGAGCTGGGCACTCCGTTACAAGAAGGACGGCAAGACGCTGAAGGCGAAATCGCCGGCCGAGGTGCTGCAGCCCGGTGACGTCGTATACGTCCAGAAGAAGGACGAAGGCGACGGCTATCTGCTGCGCCAGGTGCCTGAGATCGAAGGGGGCATGGTCGTGATGGACCCGCACACCGGCCGCGTGCTGGCCCTGGTGGGCGGTTTCTCCTACGCAAAGTCCGAGTTCAATCGCGCCACCCAGGCGATGCGCCAGCCAGGGTCTTCCTTCAAGCCGATCGTCTATTCCGCCGCGCTGGACAATGGCTACACACCCGCCTCCGTCATCATGGATGGCCCGATCACCATCCAGACCGGCAACACAACCTGGACCCCGAAAAATTACGATGGCCGCACGGCCGGGCCGGCAACGCTGCGCTCCGGCATCGAGCGCTCCCGCAACCTGATGACAGTGCGGCTGGCAAATGACATGGGCATGAAGCTCGTTGCCGAATATGCTGAGCGCTTCGGCGTCTACGACCATCTTGCGCCCTATCTGCCGATGGCGCTGGGGGCCGGCGAAACCACGGTCATGCGCATGGTCACCGCCTATTCGATCATGGCGAATGGCGGCAAGTCCATCAAACCGTCCCTCATCGACCGGATACAGGACCGTTACGGCAAGACCGTCTTCAAGCAGGATGAGCGGACGTGCGAGGGCTGCAATGCGGAGAAGTGGGACAACCAGCCCGAACCGGAACTTATCGACAATTCCGAACAGGTGCTGGACCCGATGACCGCCTACCAGATCACCTCCATGATGGAAGGCGTCGTCCAGCGGGGCACGGCCGTGACGGTTTCCCAGCTCGGCTATCCAATCGCCGGCAAGACGGGTACGACCAATGACGAGAAGGACGCCTGGTTCATCGGCTACACGCCCAATATCGTTGTCGGGCTCTACATGGGCTATGACACGCCCCGCCAGCTCGGCAAGGGCGTTACCGGCGGCGGGCTGGCCGCGCCTGTGTTCAAGGACTTCATGCAGCAATATCTCGCCGGCCAGCCAAAGATAGACTTCAAGGTTCCCGAGGGCATGAAGCTCATCGCCATCAACCGCAAGACCGGCATGCGCGCCGCTCCAGGCGAACCGGGTACCATAATAGAGGCTTTCAAGCCGGGAACTGGCCCCGCGGATACCTATTGGGTGATCGGCATGGGCCTGGACGGCTCCAACGGACCGGGGGCGGCACTCTCTCCCGGTGCCGCGGAAGCCATCCAGAGCGGCGGCGGCGGCCTTTACTGAGCCTGCTCCGTTCGGCCGATACGTTATTTTCCCGGACGGCGTGGCCGGTTTCCCTTGCGGCTTTCATAGACGGAGGGTGCGAAGTTCATTGCGTTTTGCCGCGCTTTGACTATGACGGGCACGCCTCCACCCGATCTAACATGAGGACCGTGACATGACCGCCATCGTCGACATTATCGGCCGCGAGATACTGGACAGCCGGGGCAACCCGACCGTTGAGGTCGACGTGGTTCTGGAAGACGGCTCGATGGGCAGGGCGGCGGTACCTTCGGGGGCCTCCACAGGCGCGCATGAAGCCGTGGAATTGCGCGA
Organism: Pseudomonadota bacterium; assembly: GCA_003242525.1. GTDB lineage: Bacteria > Pseudomonadota > Alphaproteobacteria > Rhizobiales > Rhizobiaceae > Mesorhizobium. The sequence continues at coordinate 1,734 of QGUU01000151.1, forward strand.
CGGCGGCAAGCGCTATCTCGGCAAGGGTGTCGAGCGCGCCGTGGAAGCAGTAAACGGAGAGCTGTTCGAGGCCATCGGCGGCATGGATGCCGAGAACCAGATCCACATCGACCAGGTCATGATCGAACTGGACGGCACGCCAAACAAGAGCCGACTCGGTGCCAATGCCATCCTTGGCGTATCCTTGGCGGTCGCCAAGGCGGCAGCAGAAGCGGCAGACCTTCCGCTCTACCGTTATGTGGGGGGTGCCGGCGCCCATGTGCTTCCGGTGCCGATGATGAACATCCTCAATGGTGGCGCTCACGCCGACAATCCGATCGACTTCCAGGAATTCATGATCATGCCCGTCGGCGCTCCCAGCCTGCGAGAGGCCGTGCGCTGGGGTTCCGAAATCTTCCACACACTCAAGAAGGGCCTGAAGGACGCCGGTCATAACACCAATGTGGGCGACGAGGGCGGATTTGCGCCGAACATCAAGAATGCGCAGGCCGCGCTGGATTTCGTCATGAAGTCCATCGAGAAGGCGGGATTCAAGCCAGGCGAGGAAATCGCCTTGGCCCTCGATTGTGCCTCCACTGAATTCTTCAAGGAGGGGAACTACGTCTACGAGGGCGAGCGCAAGACCCGCGATCCCAAGGCCCAGGCGAAATATCTCGCCAAGCTGGTTGCCGACTATCCAATCATTTCCATCGAGGACGGGATGGCGGAAGATGATTGGGATGGCTGGAAATATCTGACCGACCTGATCGGCAAGAAAGTGCAACTCGTCGGTGACGACCTGTTCGTCACCAATTCGACGCGCTTGCGCGACGGCATACGCATGGGCGTGGCCAACTCGATCCTGGTCAAGGTCAATCAGATTGGTTCGCTGACCGAGACGTTGGATGCCGTTGAGACGGCGCACAAGGCGGCCTATACGGCAGTCATGTCGCACCGTTCCGGGGAAACCGAGGACACCACCATTGCCGATCTCGCAGTGGCGACCAATTGCGGGCAGATCAAGACCGGGTCGCCGGCGCGCCCCGATCCCACGGCAAAGTTTAACCCGCTCATCCGTATCGAAGAGGAACTGGGCAAGCAGGCACGCTATGCCGGCCGCTCCATTCTGAAGGGCTGAGCCTGCCGCCCCCCAGCCGCCCACGCGCGACCAATAGTCGGCCAGCGCCGCCCGCCAAGCCTGGCCGAATTGAGTCGCGTGAAGCCGATTGCGGCCGGCCCGTAACCGTCCATTAAGCACAATCGGGCGACAAGAAGCCATTACGGATATGGCTTTCATGTGGACCCGTCAGCACAAGCAGCGAAATACCGGCAAGCTGATCGTACCGGCGCTCAGCGTGGTCGTGCTCAGCTATTTCGGTTTCCATGCCTACCATGGCGAGTACGGCATCTATTCGAAATACCGGATGCAGGCTCGCGCGGCGGAGTTGCAGGCCGAGCTGGATGCCATCCAGGCGCGGCGCATCCATCTTGAACAGCGCGTGCGCCTTTTTAACGACGGGTCGCTGGAAAAGGGCATTGTGGACGAGGTGGGCCGGGGTTCCCTTAAAGTCGCGCATCCCGATGAGGTCATTGTCATGGTGCCTCGCGCAAATTAACCGATTTCCAGTTAATTCAATCATTCCCCAATAATTTGAACCGGTTAGGCGCATGTCAGCCATGCATTTTCCGCATGGCGAAAGGGTGTGTGGCGTGTTAGCCTTTCTTCATATCAAGGGGGACCAGATCTCCCTGCAAGTCCGCCAAGAGACGATCAACAGGGAGTGATTGATGGCCACCGCCGCCAGAAAGACGCCTGCGAAACCCAAATCAGAAGGCAAATCCAGGCCGGACAGCAAGATTCCGGTACTCACCGCGCCCAAACCCGCAGAATTCACGAAGGATGAGGAGCTAACGGCCTATCGTGAAATGCTGCTCATTCGCCGTTTCGAAGAAAAGGCCGGACAGCTTTATGGCATGGGTTTCATCGGTGGCTTCTGCCACCTTTACATCGGCCAGGAAGCTGTCGTTACCGGCACCAAGATGGTGCTGATCGAAGGCGACCAGATGATAACGGCCTATCGTGACCACGGGCACATGCTTGCCATGGGCATGTCGCCGCGCGGGGTCATGGCGGAGCTGACCGGTCGTGTAAGCGGCTATTCCCGCGGCAAGGGCGGCTCCATGCACATGTTCTCCAAGGAGAAAAACTTCTACGGCGGCCACGGAATTGTCGGTGCGCAGGTTCCGCTGGGGACCGGGCTTGCCTTTGCCAACAAATATCGCGGCAACAACAACGTATCGATCACCTATTTCGGTGACGGGGCTGCCAATCAGGGCCAGGTCTATGAAAGTTTCAACATGGCAGCCCTGTGGAAGCTACCGGTGGTGTATGTCATCGAGAACAACCGTTATGCCATGGGCACCGCGGTTACCCGCTCCTCCGCCGAGACGAATTTTTCCCAAAGGGGTGCATCCTTCAAGATTCCCGGAATCCAGGTCGACGGAATGGACGTGCGGGCGGTGAAGTCGGCCAGCGAAATGGCGCTTGAATGGTGCCGTTCAGGAAACGGGCCCATCATTCTGGAAATGCTCACCTATCGCTATCGCGGCCACTCCATGTCCGATCCGGCCAAGTACCGGACGAAGGAAGAAGTGCAGAAGATGCGCTCCGAGCACGACCCCATCGAGCAGATCAAGGCGCGCCTGATCGGCAAGAAATGGGCGAGCGAGGACGATCTGAAGGCGATCGACAAGGAGGTGCGCGAAATCGTGGCTGACGCAGCTGAATTCGCCCAGAACGACGCCGAGCCTGATCCGTCCGAGTTGTGGACAGATGTGTTGCTTTGAGGAGAGGGCCTGGACATGCCGATAGATATTCTCATGCCGGCCCTTTCTCCGACGATGGAGGAGGGCAATCTCGCGAAATGGATCAAGAAGGAAGGCGACAAGGTTGTCCCCGGCGACGTGATAGCGGAAATCGAGACGGACAAGGCCACCATGGAGGTTGAGGCGGTGGACGAGGGCACCCTCGGCAAGATACTCGTCGCCGAAGGCACGCAGGGCGTGAAGGTCAATACCCCGATCGCCGTCCTGCTTCAGGAAGGCGAAGACGCGGATTCGATTTCCTCCACGACTACGGATTCTTCTCCTAAGAAAAAGGAGGGTGAAGAGAGTTCACCCAAACAGGAGTCGTCCGAGCCGTCACCTCAGGACGAGAAAGCGACTGCGGTGCCGGCAGCGCCCAGGAGTGAAGTAGCTGCCGATCCGGACATTCCCGCGGGGACGGAAATGGTTTCGATGACCGTGCGCGAAGCGTTGCGCGACGCCATGGCCGAAGAGATGCGCCGCGACCCGAATGTTTTCGTGATGGGCGAAGAGGTGGCCGAGTACCAGGGTGCCTACAAGGTAACCCAGGGTCTGTTGCAGGAATTCGGCCCGCAGCGCGTGGTTGACACGCCTATTTCCGAGCATGGTTTCGCCGGCGTCGGCGTGGGTGCCGCCTTTGCAGGGCTCAGGCCGATCGTCGAGTTCATGACGTTCAACTTTGCCATGCAGGCGATAGACCAGATCGTCAATTCGGCGGCCAAGACGCTCTACATGTCCGGCGGCCAGATGGGAGCACCGATCGTATTCCGCGGGCCGAACGGTGCGGCCGCCCGTGTTGCGGCGCAGCACAGCCAGGACTATGCCGCCTGGTACGGGCATATTCCCGGTCTGAAGGTGGTGATGCCTTACACCGCGGCCGACGCCAAGGGCCTGCTCAAGGCCGCGATCCGGGATCCGAACCCGGTCATCTTCCTGGAGAACGAAATCCTTTATGGCCATTCCTTCGACGTTCCGAAGCTGGATGATTTCGTCCTTCCTATCGGAAAGGCCCGCATCCACAAGCAGGGCAAGGACGTAACCATTGTCTCCTGGGGCATAGGCATGACCTATGCTGTCAAGGCGGAGGCCGAGCTTGCCAAGATGGGCATTGACGTCGAGATCATAGATCTCAGGACGATCCGCCCCATGGATATCGAAACAGTCATTGCCTCGGTGAAGAAAACCAATCGTCTGGTGACGGTGGAAGAAGGCTTCCCGCAGTCTTCGGTCGGTGACTTCATTGCCAACCAGGTTTCGCGCCAGGCCTTCGATTGGCTGGATGCGCCGGTCATCACTGTTGCGGGCAAGGACGTGCCGATGCCTTACGCTGCCAATCTCGAGAAATTGGCGCTGCCGAGCGTCGCCGAGGTGATCGAGGCGGTCAAGGCCGTCACCTACCGCTGAGGGGAGGGAGCCATGCCCATCAATATTACGATGCCCGCCCTCTCCCCGACGATGGAGGAGGGCAACCTCGCCAAGTGGCTGGTCAAGGAAGGAGACAAGGTTGCCTCAGGCGACGTGATCGCCGAGATCGAGACGGACAAGGCGACCATGGAGGTCGAGGCGGTAGATGAGGGCACCGTTGCCAAGATCGTGGTGCCCGCGGGAACCGAGGGCGTCAAGGTCAACGCCGTGATCGCCATCCTGGCCGGTGAGGGTGAGGATGTGGCCGAGGCCGCAAAGGGCGGCGGTACGACCCCG
>QGUU01000648.1 GCA_003242525.1 Pseudomonadota bacterium
CGAACGCAAAAAGGGAATGCCCTTCCCCGATCCGAGGACCACGATCGCAGCGATCTGATCCAGCCAAACGCAGCCAACCGCTACGAGATCACTGTCGACGATCTGCCGCTGTCCTGTCCCATGCCGGGCATGTACCAGTGGAACTCCCATCCCAAGGTGTACTTGCCCATTCACGAGACGGGCGAGGAGAGGTGCCCGTACTGCAGCGCCGTCTACGTGCTGAAGGACTGGAAGCCGTCGGACCTGGAGGTGGTGCGGCGCGGGCGGCGGCAGCCGGTGAAGTGACGTTCAAGGCCGGCCTCGGGGCCGCGGCGAAGAATATCAGGCATTTCCTCTTCCGGCCGGGAGCCGGGAAGAAACCGGTAGATTCTTGCCGGAAGGGTAGCATCTCATAATGAAAGTTTTATATGTGCTGACCTCGATCGATCGCGGCGAGCTTCATTCAATACTGGGCTTGAAGGCCTGCGGCGTCGAGGCGGCGGCGGTTTGCCACCCTGGCTCGGAGCGTGGACAGGTCCTGGCCGATGCCGGCATACCCGTGCATCGCCTGGCATTCCGCTCTCGACGCGATTCGAGCGCAATTGCCAGGCTGCGCGCACTGATCGAAGCCACGCAGCCCGACATTGTGCATGTCTTCGCCAAGCGCACGCTGTCCAACACCCTGGTTGCTCTTAAGGGATTGCCGCCGCGCCTGGTTGCATACAGGGGGATCGTGGGAAACCTCAACTTCCTGGATCCCACTTCGTGGATGAGCTTTCTGCATCCGAGGGTGGACAAGATCATCTGCGTGGCGGAAGCGATCCGACAAGACCTGCTGAGCATGCGTTTGCTAGGGCTGCATATCCCGCCGCACAAGCTCGTGACTATTTACAAAGGGCACGACATCGAGTGGTACGCCAGGCAGCCCAAGGCTGACCTGACGGAGCTGGGCATTCCAGCCGGCAGTCCGGTCGTCGGTTGCGTCGCGAACATGCGGCCGCGTAAAGGGATTCCGGTCCTGATCGAAGCCTTCGAGCGGCTGCCGTTCGAATGGGGAGCGCATTTGCTCCTGGTTGGGGAGGTCGCCGATCCCAAGATCGCTAGAGCGGTTGCGCGCAGCCCCGTCCGTGATCGCATCCACCTGACCGGATATCGCGCCGATGCGGTGTCTTTGACCGGCGCGATGGATGTGTCCGTATTGCCTACGCTGCGGCGAGAAGGCCTGCCCAAGTCGGTCATCGAAGCGATGGCGCAGGCTGTTCCCGTTATCGTCACGGATGCCGGAGGCAGTCCCGAGCTGGTCGAGGACGGAATCAGCGGTCGCATCGTTAAGGCTGGAAGCGTCGACGCGTTGGTTGCTGCCTTATCGGAGATTCTGTCGGATCATGAGCGGGCCGCAAGGATGGGGAAGGCAGCCCAGGAGCGAATTCGCCAGCATTTCAACGTGGAACAGACGGTCCGCAAGACGCTTGCGGTCTATGCCGAGCTGCTCGCATCCGGCGCGACAGCTGCCTGAGTTCCGTTCAGCGGTTCTTGAAGCGAAGCCGGGCGGTTGCTGTATCCGGAGGGAAGCTGCGTTGGGACGGCGCGGATTTTACAGGCAAGTGACCGCAAGTTGGGACCGCTTCTCCAGTTCATTGCTCACAAGTCAATACTCTGTGGCCTGATTTCGAGTTCAGGAATTTATGTTGCGTTATTTGATAGTTGGTCCTTCCTGGGTCGGCGACATGGTGATGGCCCAAAGCCTGTTCATCCGACTGAAGGAGGTGCAGCGCGATG
>QGUU01000152.1 GCA_003242525.1 Pseudomonadota bacterium
GAAACAGGCCGTCGACATTCTGGTCGAGAAGCTGGGTGGGCTTAAGCCGGATACCGCCATAGTGCTTGGGTCCGGCCTCGGCAATCTTGTCGACGACGTGGAGGACGCCATTCGCATCCCCTATGTGGACCTGCCCGGATTTCCGCGTGGAGGCGTCTCCGGCCATGCCGGCATGCTGGTGGGGGGCCGTTTCGGCGGCAGGCCTGTCGTGATGCTGGCCGGACGCGCGCATTATTACGAGAACGGAAATGCCGCCGTCATGCGTCCGGCGCTGGAGACGCTGGCTGGCATCGGCGTGTCAAGGCTGATCCTCACCAATGCGGCCGGGTCGCTCGATCCGGCCATGCCTCCCGGCTCGGTCATGCTGGTGACCGATCATATCAATTTCTCCGGCACCAACCCGCTGTTCGGCGAGCCGACCGACAGGCGTTTCGTCGGTCTGACGGAGGCCTATGACGCCGGCATGCGCGCAGCCATCGAGAAAGCCGCTTCGGCAGTCCACGTCCAACTGCACAAGGGTGTGTATATGTGGTTTTCCGGGCCGTCCTTCGAGACTCCAGCGGAAATCAGGATGGCCAGGCTGCTCGGGGCCGATGCAGTGGGCATGTCCACGGTGCCGGAAGTCATCATTGCCCGTTTCCTCGGATTGAAGGTGGCTGCCTGCTCGGTCATCACCAATCTCGCTGCAGGCATGACGGGCGCGGAACTTTCACATCAGGAAACAAAGGACATGGCACCCCTCGGCGGCAAGCGCCTGGCGCTGGTGCTGAAGAAGATGTTTCAGGATGGAATGCTGGGGGGCGACTAGCGATGCTCTTCCAGGAAGTCATCCGCAGGAAACGCGACGGCCACAGGCTCTCGGCCGAGGAAATCTCGGCTTTCGTTGCCGGTTTGAGCAGCGGGGCGATCCCGGATTCCCAGATCGCCGCTTTCGCCATGGCGGTGTTCTTCAATGGAATGAGCCGCGACGAAGTGGTGGCCCTTACCCTTGCCATGCGCGATTCGGGGGAAGTGTTGTCGTGGTCGGACCTTCCCGGACCCGTAACCGACAAGCATTCCACCGGCGGCGTCGGCGACAATATCTCTCTCATGCTGGCGCCGATCGTGGCTGCCTGCGGGGCCTATGTGCCGATGATTTCGGGCCGGGGGCTTGGCCACACCGGCGGAACGCTGGACAAGATGGACGCCATACCCGGCTATGTCAGCCAGCCCGACACTGCCCTTTTCCGCAAGGCGGTGATTGAAGCGGGCTGCGCCATCATCGGCCAGACCTCCGAACTCGCACCGGCGGACAGGCGCCTGTACGCCATCCGGGACGTGACGGCCACGGTGGAATCCATACCGCTGATAACAGCTTCCATACTTTCCAAGAAGCTGGCGGCGGGGCTCGGTTCGCTGGTGCTGGACGTCAAGGTCGGCAATGGCGCCTTCATGGAACGGCCGCGGGATGCTGCTGCATTGGCGTCCAGCCTTGTTGAAGTGGCGGAAGGCGCCGGGTTGAAGGCAACAGCGCTGGTCACCGGCATGAGCGAACCGCTTGCCTCGGCCGCGGGCAACGCCCTGGAGGTTCGCAACGCGGCGGATTTCCTGGCCGGCCGGCGTCGCGACCGACGGCTGGAGCAGGTGACGATGGCCCTTGCCGCGGAGATGCTGCAATCGGCGGGCATTGCAAACTCCAATCGCGAGGCTCTGGCGCGCGCGATGGAAGCCTTGGACAGCGGCCGGGCAGCCGCGGCTTTCGGCCGCATGGTTGCCACTTTGGGCGGGCCGGCCGATCTAGTCGAGCGGCCGGAAAAATATCTGCCCGCAGCGCCCGTGGAGCGGGAGGTGACGGCGGCCCAGAATGGCTTCGTCACCGGCATTGCCACGCGCGAGCTTGGCCTGGCTGTAGTTGCTCTGGGCGGCGGCCGCCGCCAGCCGGAAGACAGGATCGACCTCGCCGTCGGCCTGAGCCGGCTACTGCCGGTGGGCGCATATGTAGGGGTGGGTGAACCCCTGGCACTGGTTCACGCTCGTTCGGAGGACGATGCCGACGCGGCTGCGGCAATGGTGCGCGCCGCCTATGGCATTGGCCAGTCGAAGCCGGCACCCGGCAAGACCGTGCTGCGGCGCATCGCGTCCTTCGCTTGAGCCGGAAGTCGGCGCTACTGCACCAGAAGCAGATTGCCGCCCTCGACCTTGTACTTCGCAAGCCGCTGAAGAAAGGTCATGCCGATCAGGTTGGTCCGTAGCGCCCTGTCCTCCAGCACGACCGCCTGGACATCCCTCAAGACAATCCGGCCAATCGAGATGTCGGGGATCTTCACCAGTGCGGCCCTGGCCTTGCCATTCGCCGTATCGACCTCATGAATGAAATCGCCTGGATTGACGGAAATGCCAGCCCTGCGCGCTGTGCCCATGTTTAGCGCCACTGCCGTCGCGCCAGTGTCCACAATGGCCTCGAAGGGGCGACCATTTATCCTGAAGGAGGCGACGAAATGCCCCCGCTGGTCGGCCGGCACCAGCGCGGTGCGACCGTGAGGCTGCTGCTTCGGTCCGGTCAGGGCGCTGGCCGTGTCGCCGGGCGCCGGTTTCGAGTGTGTTTCCGCACCCGTTGTGGCGGGCTGCATCAGTGCTTCAAAAAGATGCGGGTTCGACCGGTAGAGGATCGGCACGGAGGCCGAGCCAATGGCGAAAAGGCTCATTATGAGAAGGTTGCGCAACATCGGACGGCCCTTCGGTCGATCCGGAAGCTAGCGCGACCCGGTATGCGCGAGCTTAACATGCGCCGGATAACCGACGCCGATGGGCGGAACTGCCAGATAGCGTAAATGAACTGTATAGGCGCTACTTGGTACCGTACATTCGGTCGCCGGCATCGCCCAGCCCTGGGAGGATGTAGCCCTTTTCGTTGAGCTGCCGGTCTATGGACGCGGTGAAAACGGGAACGTCCGGGTGTGCCTTTGTGAAACGAGCCAGTCCTTCGGGAGCTGCCAGCAGGCACAGGAAGCGGATGTTCGTGGCGCCGCGGGCCTTGAGCTTGTCGATCGCAGCGATAGAGGAATTGGCGGTCGCGAGCATTGGATCGACGACGATGACGAGCCGGTCGGCAAGGTCGCTCGGCGCCTTGAAGAAATATTCCACCGCCTCCAGCGTGTCGTGGTCGCGGTAAAGGCCGATATGGGCGACGCGGGCGGCGGGCACGAGATCAAGCAGCCCCTCAAGCAAGCCGTTGCCGGCGCGCAGGACTGAGGCGAAAACGAGCTTCTTGCCCTCCAGTACGGGGGCATCCATTGGCTCCATGGGTGTCTCGATGCGCGTGGTTGTCAGTTCAAGGTTGCGGGTGACCTCGTAGCCGAGGAGGAGCGAGATCTCGCGCAGCAACCGCCGAAAGCCGGCTGTCGACGTGTCCTTGTTGCGCATGATGGACAATTTGTGCTGGACGAGGGGGTGGTCGACGACTGTGACGCCCTGCATGGTCTTCTCCGGCAACGAACGGACTTCAAGTGAATAGTGACTGACGAGTGGTTTGGCGAGTCCTTGTCGCCCACAGTGTGCCCGGGTCCACAACTGACGATGGATTGCGGGCTTCTGCGACCATTTACCGATAAACGCTCATTGGCCTCGTCCTAGCCGCGCCAGCAAGGCCGCCCTGGTCTTCTTGTCCACAAAAGCTGCTTCGATGGCGCTGCGCGTAATGGCGGACAGCGCCTTTTCGTCCAGCCCGAAATGTTCGGCGGCGATTTCGTACTCTCGCTTCAGGGACGTATGGAAATAGGGTGGGTCGTCGGAGTTCAGCGTCACCTTGCAGCCTGCCGCCCTGAGTGCGGGAAAAGGATGGCTGGCCAGGTCGGGAAATACCTGCAACGCAACGTTCGAACCAGGGCAGCACTCCAGCACCACGCCCTGGTCGGCTATGCGCCGGACGAGGTCGGGGTTCTCGATCGCGCGCACACCATGGCCGATGCGCGCCGGGCGGATGTGTTCGAGCGCCGCCTCGACACTTTCCCAGCCTGCAATCTCGCCGGCGTGAATGGTGATGCCCAGCCCGGCCTCGCGTGCAATCTCGAAGGCGCGTATGAAATCCTCCAGGTCGCCAAGGCGTTCGTCTCCGGCCATGCCGAAGCCTGTGATAAGCGGATTGGCGCGCCGTGCGGCAAAACGGGCTGCCTTCTCCACCGCCTCAAAGCCGGCATGCCTCAATCCTGTTACGATCATGCGGCCTTCTATCCCCGTTTTTGCGCATGCCCGCCCTATTCCCTCGGCAAGGGCATCCGCATAGGCCTGTGCTGAAAGACCGGTCCTAGCTGCATGATCGGGCGAGATGAAGATTTCCGAATAGATCGCGCCCTCGCGGGCGAGGCTGGTCAGATAGTGCTCGGCCAGCAGCGCATAGTCTTCTTCGCAACGGAAAAGGCCGGCGGAAAAGTCATAGGCGGCGAGGAAGGACGTGAAATCGTGCCAGATGAAGGAGCCGTCGCGGATGAAGGAGGAAATGTCGGCGCCATATTTGCGCGCCTGGCTGGCTACGAGGTCCGGGGACGCCGCGCCTTCGATGTGACAATGCAGTTCGGCCTTCAACAGCATCAGGGGTTTCCGTTCCTTTCACCTGAGCGCAGCCGACATCCGCGTCCTAAACGATAGCGCCCGGTATCCTGATCGGCTATGGTCGCGCCGATTTTGTGACGGAAAGCGATCATGTCAGGCGTACGTACCACTGCCGCGGGCGGCATGGAAACATCATACGGCTTCAGGAGTGTGGGGGCGGACGAGAAGCAACCGCTGGTCAACGAGGTATTCCACAAGGTCGCGGATCGCTACGACCTGATGAACGATCTCATGTCTGGCGGGCTGCACCGATTGTGGAAGGACGCCATGGTGGCGTGGCTCAATCCGCCAAGGCGGCCGGGCTGGAAAGTTCTGGATGTTGCAGGAGGCACCGGCGACATTGCCTTTCGCATCATCGAGGCCAGCGCAAGGCAGGCGCATGCAACCGTGCTCGATATCAACGGGTCGATGCTTTCTGTGGGCCGCGATCGCGCCGAGAAGAAAGGCCTTGCCGCGCATGTCGATTTCGTCGAGGCGAATGCAGAGGAACTGCCTTTTGCCGACAACACGTTCGATGCCTACACGATAGCTTTCGGCATCCGAAACGTACCGCGTATCGAGACAGCACTTTCAGAAGCGTATCGGGTACTGAAAGTGGGTGGGCGGTTCCTGTGCCTGGAATTCTCGGCCGTCGACATGCCGTTGCTGGACAGGATTTACGACGCCTGGTCCTTCCGGGCGATCCCCGGCATGGGCAAGGTGGTCACGGGCGACAGCCAGCCCTATTCCTACCTGGTGGAGTCGATTCGAAAGTTCCCCGACCAGCGAAATTTCGCCATGATGGTTGAGCGTGCCGGCTTCGATCGCGTCACATTCCGCAACTATTCCGGCGGTATTGCAGCGCTTCATTCGGGCTGGAAACTTTGATCGTCTCGGGCGTGAAAGGGCGAGCTGCATGAGCACGGTGGGCGCTGCCTTCCGGCTTGCGCGCGCGGGCTGGGTTCTTTTGCGCGAAGGCGTCGTGGCCGCCTTTCCGGGCGACGAGCTTTCAGGTGCGCCCCGGTTCGGCTGGCGGCTGGCGCGGCTGCTTGCCCGCCGACGGGCGCTGAAGCATGGGCGCGGCGATCGGCTGGCACGGGCCGTGGCGCGGCTCGGACCCTCCTATGTCAAGCTCGGCCAGTTCCTCGCGACCAGGCCCGATGTGGTGGGTCATGACATCGCCGTCGACCTCGCCATGCTGCAGGACAAGATGCAGACCTTTCCCAGGTCGGAGGCGATCGCCGCAGTCGAAGCATCGTTGGGCCTGCCGGTCAGCAAGCTCTATTCCGACTTCGGGGAGGCGGTGGCCGCGGCGTCCATTGCGCAGGTGCATCCTGCCGAGGTGATCCGGGACGGCGTTCCGATGAAGGTGGCCGTAAAGGTCATCCGGCCAGGCGTGCGCCGCCAGTTCCAGCACGATCTCGAAGGGTTTTTCCTCGCTGCCCGGATACAGGAAAGATATTTCCCTTCGACACGCCGGCTGAAGCCCGTCGAGGTAACAGAGACTCTGGCGCAGACCACCAGGATCGAGATGGACCTTCGCCTGGAAGGGGCGGCGCTCTCGGAACTGGGCGAAAACACGCGAGAGGATCCGGGTTTTCGCGTGCCGGCAGTGGATTGGGAGCGTACCGGCCGCGACGTGCTCACGATGGAGTGGGTCGACGGCATAAAGATGAACGATATTGCCGGGCTCATGGCCGCCGGGCACGAT
>QGUU01000153.1 GCA_003242525.1 Pseudomonadota bacterium
AAGTACTGGCCCGCGAGGGCGTGTCGATCATGGACGAGAGGACGGCGCTGCGGCAGGACATCCGCCCGCTGCAGATCGGACTTCTGAACCTGATGCCCAACAAGATTCGAACCGAAACGCAGTTCGCCCGGCTGATAGGCGCGACGCCCCTGCAGGTGGAACTGTCGCTGGTCCGGGTCGGCAATCACAAGGCCAGGAACACCCCCGAAGAACATCTGATCGCCTTCTACCAGACATGGGAGGAGGTGCGGCACCGCAAATTCGACGGTTTCATCGTCACCGGCGCGCCGATCGAGTTGCTCCCCTTTGAACAGGTGGATTATTGGGACGAATTGACCCGCATTTTCGACTGGACGACGACAAACGTTCATTCCAGCTTCTTCATCTGCTGGGGAGCCATGGCGGCGGCCTGGCATTTCCACCGCATACCGAAGTACACGCTGGAGAAGAAGGCATTTGGCGTCTTCCGCCACCGCAACAATGCGCCAGCCTCACCCTATCTCGCTGGTTTCTCCGACGATTTCGCCATTCCGGTCTCGCGCTGGACGGAGGTGCGCAGCGCCGACATCCCCCCGGATTCGGAGCTGGAATTGCTGATCGAATCGGACAGGACCGGCCCCTGTCTTCTTTCCGAAAGAACCGGGAACCGGCTCTATATGTTCAATCACATCGAATACGACTCCACCTCGCTCAAGGAGGAGTACGATCGCGACGTGGCCGCAGGCACGCCAGTGGAAGTGCCGCATGGCTATTATCCGGACGACGATCCCTCCAACCCGCCGCTCAACCGCTGGCGCTCGCATGCCCATCTTCTGTTCGGCAACTGGATCAACCAGGTCTATCAAACCACGCCGTATGAGATTGAGCGGATCGGCCAGGTCAGACAGCCGGCGCCGGCGTGATTTCATCGGAATATCGCGCCATTCTCCGCTCCGCCCCCGGTGGCCGACGTTCGATGCTCAAGCGGAAGTGCCGGGCGGCAAGCCGTGCCTCATGCCGAACAGCCTGTCGGGCTGCCGGACCCGCTGCCAATGACGGCCAAGTCCCGGTGCGCCCTGCGGCGACAGAACCGGGACGAAGACCCGCCGCGAGGCGCGCTGCGCCACTGGAATGCCCTGAAAGAGCCGCTTCTGGGCTTCCACGGCTATGATGCCGGAAAACATCGGCCACATCTTCCGCCCGCTGCGCTCGAGCAGGTTGTGAAAGCGCATCAGGAAGCGCCGCTGCGACGGCGGGAAGTAGAGCGCACCGGACCAGCGCGCCGGCGTAAAGTTGGCCTCGCGCAGCAGTTCACTGAGCTGGCCGCGCGAATAGGGCCGGCCGGTGCCGAAAGGCGTATGCTCGAAACGCGCCCACATGCCGCGCCGGTTGGGCACGACGATCACCACTCTACCGGCGGGCGAAAGCACGCGCCAGATCTCGTTCAGCGTCTCGCGCGGGTTCTCCGCGTGCTCAAGCGAATGGACCAGCAGCATGCGGTCCACCGAAGCGTCATGCAGCGGCAGTTCCTCGTCAAACACCAGCGCTGTCGCAACCGGACCATTGGCGGGCCAGACCACGGCTCCCTGCGTGGCCGGCATGAAAGCGAAGACCCGCTCGGCGTCGACGCCGAAGCGATCCAGCCATGGAAGCGTGTAGCCGAGGCCCACGAGCCGCTCATTGGGAATGGACTCCCAAATGGAGGACAGCGCCATTGCGATTGCATGCTCCGCCAGCCTGCCTAGCGGAGTAGAATAGAATGAACGCAGGTCCACTATGTCGGAATGCATGGGCCGGACCGTAGCCGCGAAGCAGATGGAGTTCAACAAAGGCCCGCAACGGCTCTTGGCGGGTGACATAAGCGCCCGCTCATCCTATCTGTCCCTTTGAACGATTCATGGACAAGGAGAAGGTTATGCCCGTCGAGATCGAACAGTTCATGTGCCGCTCGGACAATTTCGGCGTACTCATGCGCGATCCCGAGACGGGTGACGTGGCCTTGATCGACGCCCCTGAGGAAAAGCCCATTCTGGAGGCGATCGAGCGCACCGGCTGGCAGCCGAAGCTGCTGCTCATCACCCATCACCATGCCGACCATGTGGAGGCCAATCTCGCCCTGAAGGAGCGCTTCGGCCTGAAGATCATCGGACCCGAGGCCGAGGCGGCAAAGATTCCAGGCATCGATGATACGGTACGCGAAGGCTCGACCATCGATTTCGGCAATGAAGAAATCCAGGTTCTCGACACGCCCGGCCACACTGCCGGCCACGTATCGTACTACCTGCCGCACTCCGGCGTACTCTTCGCCGCCGACACGCTGTTTGCGTTGGGGTGTGGCCGCCTGCTCGAATGCCCGCCCGCAGTAATGTACGAATCGCTGAAAAAGCTTTCTGACCTGCCGTCCGACACGGTGGTCTATTGCGGCCATGAATACACCCTGTCGAATGCACAATTCGCGCTGACGGTCGATCCAGACAACAAGGTGCTGCAGGAAAGGGCAAGGAAGGTCGAGGCACTGCGCGCAGACAACAGGCCTACCCTTCCGACGACTATCGGCGAAGAACTGGCCACCAACCCGTTCCTGCGCTGGGCCGATCCTGCGATACGCGCGCATCTCGGGATGCAGCAGGCGTCCAGCGATGAGGTCTTTGCCGAGATTCGGCGCCGCAAGGACAATTTCTAGGCGCAATGGATCCGGCCGACATTATTCAGGCGCTGGGCATGCAGCCGCATCCGGAAGGGGGATGGTATGTCGAGACCTTCCGGGATGCGCCTGAAGGCGGGCGCGGTTACTCCAGCGCAATCTATTTTCTTCTCGAGCATGGCCAGGTTTCGGCCTGGCACCGCGTGAAGGACGCGGCCGAAGTCTGGCACTTCTATGCCGGCTCTGCGCTGGCGCTTTCGGTGCGCAAGGAAGGCGAAGCCACTCTGCGCCATATCCTGGGCCCTGACCTGAGGGCGGGCCAGCGCCCTCAGCTCGTCGTGCCGGCGAATTGGTGGCAAACTGCGGAAAGCCTGGGAGACTGGACGCTTGTCGGCTGCACCGTGGCGCCGGGTTTCGATTTTGCCACGTTTGAACTGGCGCCACCGGGATGGGAGCCGCCCGAAGGGTCTGCTGGCTGAGGTGAAGCTCCCTCAGCCGCGCGCCTCAGCGGCGCGGCCATGCCCCAACAGCATCGATTTCGCCGCCAGTACGGCGCCACTCGTGATGAGCAGGCAGGCGGCGAGGATGCGCCATGTCGGCTCTGCGAAGCCGGCCCCAATCAGCACCAGGGTTGAAAGCAGCGGCGCAGCATAGCTTGCAGCGCCAAGCACCTGTATGTTGCCGTGCTTGACCCCGATGTCCCAGGCATAGAAGGCCGCGCCCACCGGCATCACCCCAAGGCCCACAACGGCCAGCCACTGGCCGCCGGTTTCCGGCCACACCGTCTGTTCAAGGACCACATGGCACGCAAGGGAAAGCGCCGAAGTTGCGGCGCAGAACCACGTCACCACCGTGGTCGGCACTTTCGGGAAGCGCCGCGAGAGGAGCGAATAGGACGACCACAGGAGCGCGCACACGCCAGCCATGGCATAGCCGAAGCCGTAGCGCGCGTCGAAGGCCAGCCCTCCTCCCTTGGTGACGATGAGCGCCGTGCCGGCAAGCCCCAGCAGCGCGCCCGCGACATGGTTCCACGCCAGCTTTTCGCCCGGCATCAGCGCCGAGCCCAGAACGATCAGCAGCGGCCATAGATAGGCGATGAGGCTTGCCTCAACGGCCGGCGCATTGCGCAGCGCGGTGAAGTAGAAGAAGTGGTAACCGAAAAGGCCGGCGATTCCGATAAGCCAGACCTGCGGCGGAATCTTCTGCTCCTCCCGTTGTGAAGGCATGAGCAGCCGTGCGGCGAGGCCGACCCCTGTGCCGATGGCAAAGCAGATGGCCGAAAGCTGAAAGGGCGGCATCGCGCCGGAAGCGTCGGTCAGCAGCGCAAGCAGCGACCACATCGCCACTGCCGAAAAGCCGATCAGGGTCGCCCGCGCCATCATTCCTCCCGGGCGCACTGGCCCGCTTCTATTCCACGGTTTCAAACCGCCGCGCCCTGATTGTGATCCTGCCGATCTCGGTGCCGACCGTTGCGCGAACCGGCGCGTATATACCTGTTTGGCCCAATGGCGCAAATGTCACCATGATACGGCTTTTGGTCCTCACGAAATCGATTGCCCTGCGACCCTTGCGATAGCCGGCAACCGGATTGAAATGGAGGCGGCAGGTCACGGTCGGCCCTTCATAACCCCGGACCGAGATCGAGCCGTAGGAGTGATGGCTCAGCGTCAGGTCCGCGCGCATTTCGCTGTCGTAGAGCCGCATCTTGCGCCCGCAAACCTTGTCCAGGCTCTCCGCGGGGATCATGGTGACGGCGATCGGGTCCATTACCTCCTTCAGGTCGATGGGACGTAATGCGACCCAGTCCTTGCCACGCCTCTTCGGCGGCGGTTTGACCCTGGTCGAAATGACGTTTCCGCCGCTGAAGCGCACGTCGATGGAACGCGCCTTGCCGCCGGACGTATAGCTGCTCTGGAAGCGAACGGGACGCACCCTGTCGCCTTCGATCCGGCCCGTAGCACTGATCGATCCCTGGGTGTCGTCGAAGATGCGCGCAAGCCCGGCTGCCGAGAAGGCGCCCTTGACTGAATATGCGCCGCCCCTGAACGTGGAATTGAACTGCGAGGTGGCAACCGGCAGGCCGAGAAAGCTGACCGTATACTCACCGGTGAAGGAATGGTCGCCCTTGCGGGCCTGGGCGGGCGTCGTGACAACCAGCGCCGCCAGAAGCAGCTTCGCCATTGATGCCATGTTCTGGCTTTTCCTGTGCCTTCGGCGCAAGGCGCGCCTGCGTCCCTCAGCGCCCGTTGAAACGGCTGATTCTGACATTAATGTGGATGGGAGGCAGCCGTTCCGAGGGGCCTCGACCCATTCCGCGGCTTGACGACCTTGCCAAATCCCACTATGGGAACGCCAACTTTCCATGAGGCCGCCTTGCAAGTCCGCGTGCCATACGGCGCGGCTCGAACGTTTGGCCCAGATCGAACCAAGGGTAGAACCATGTCCCGCGCCTGCGAACTGACCGGCAAAGCCGTCCTGACCGGCAACAATGTGAGCCACGCAAACAACAAGACCAAGCGTCGCTTCCTGCCGAACCTGGTCAACGTCACGCTGATCTCGGAAGCCCTGAACCAGAACGTACGGCTGCGTATCTCGGCTTACGCACTGCGCTCGGTGGAGCATCGCGGCGGGCTCGACGCCTTCCTTATTAAGGCCAACGAGAAGGAGCTGTCGCAGCGCGCCCGTCTGCTGAAGAAGCAGATCGCCAAGAAGCTGGCTGAACAGCAGGCCGCCTGAAACTGATCGGGCGGATTGCCGCTCCTTTGGAGGAGCGCCCTGTTCGGGTCGCTCCGCTGGTTCCATCACCCAGGATAAAAAAATGACTTTCCTTTCCCGGTACCTGCCCTTCGTGGCCTCGATGGCGATCGTCGTCGTGGCCTCCAACATTCTGGTCCAGTTTCCGATGCAGGGGACCGTCGGCGGCCTTGCATTGGCCGATATTTTGACCTGGGGCGCCTTTACCTATCCCTTTTCCTTCCTGGTGACCGATCTTGCCAATCGCCGCTATGGGCCGGCGGTGGCGCGCAGGATCGTATTCGTCGGCTTCGCGCTGGCAGTGGTCTGCTCCATCGTCATTCCTCCCCTGCTGTTCCGTTTCGGCCTGACCGAATTCGAAACCGCCGCAGCCCGGCTGGCGCGCATCGCCATGGCCTCGGGAACGGCTTTCCTGACCGCTCAGCTCCTTGACGTTACCGTATTCAACTGGCTGCGCCGCCAAAGCTGGTGGCGTGCGCCGATCTTCGGCTCGCTGGTCGGCTCGGTGTTCGACACCATGGTGTTCTTCTCCATCGCCTTTTCTGCCGCCTTCGCCTTTGCCGGGCCGAGCGATGCCTTCGCCCTCGAGAGCGCGCCATTGCTGGGTATCTTCCCTCATGAGACGATGCGCTGGCTTTCCTGGGCCCTGGGCGACCTTTCGGTGAAGCTGCTGATCGCCGTTTTCGCGCTCATTCCTTATCGGCTCATCGCCGCCAGGTGGACGCAGCCGCTCCCGGCCTGATTGAGCCCGGAGAGGGTTGGGAGAGCTTCAATTCTGATGCAGCGCGAACTCCAGGTAGAGATTGCGCTGGAAAAGGGATCCGTTGTCGTCTGAGATCAGCGACACCATCACTTGCCGTTCCTTGTTTTTTTTAAAATTTCCCAACCCCACA
>QGUU01000154.1 GCA_003242525.1 Pseudomonadota bacterium
CGGCGCCGGGCCCGGTTTCCCAGGGGGGGAAAAGGAAGTTTGTGGCCTTTGCCCTGCCCTTTGTGGGGGACCCAAAATCATACTGCTGGATGAGCCCTTCGAGGGGTTGGCGCCCGTCATCGTGCTCGATCTTGTTCGCGCCTGCCGGGAACTGGCCCAGTCCGGCCAGACCATTGTGCTGGTGGAACAGAACCTTGCCGCCACGATCGCTCTCGCAAACCGGGTCTACATCATCAACAACGGCCATATTGCTCACGAAGGCCCGGCCTATGAGTTGAAGAGACAGCCGGAACTGCTGCAGCGTTATCTTGGCGTGTAGCTGGCGAAAAAAAACCCGGATGTCGCTTCGGAGCGCACCTTTTCGGGTGCTCAACTCGCGGGCGCGTTATCCGCAGCCTGGTGAGGCGATCCTGCCTGCCCTGTGGCCGCGCAAGATCCGAAGCGAGCACACCATCGCGCCAGGCGAACACGCTTGAAGTTCCGCGCGCAAACCCTTATCTTCCCGATGCCGTCGCAAGACGGCTATGGTGCTAAACCGGCTGTGCAATAGACGTTCCGGACGCGGTTTCGAAACCGCCACCTCCACTGAAAGCCCATCTTCAATGGTGGGTTCTCACTGGGGGTGAAATGGGATCGACGGTCGTTGAAAGACAGCTCGCTGTACCCGGCATTGTACCACCGTTATCGGGCTAAACCTATAGTTGCCAACGACAACTATGCGGAAGCTCGTCTCGCTGCTTAATGCGGCGCGAACGCTTCAAATCAAGCCCTAGTGGTTCGCACCGCTAGGCGGGGTCCGGAGGCACCTGGCAACAGAAGCCTCCACTTCTCCCCTCCTTATATGTTCTGGCCTGCCTGTATCGCATCCTGGCAAGCGGAGCCCTGTCCATGCGCGGCTCAATGATCGAGCCAAACGAAAGAGGTTCTGCCCAGCCCGCGTGACGCCGCGTTCATCAAGGAGGCGCAAGCTGCTCTCCTGATGCACAAAGGGCTGGGAATTCCCAGCCCTTTTCCAGTGGTCTTGACGCCCTTACTCGGCAGGCATCGAAGCGGTCCGCCGCGCCCTGCCGAGCGACAGATGCGCCAGCGTGAAGGAAAGCACGGCGCAGAGTGCAATTCCCGCCACCATCGGCAAGGGTGTGCCATCGAAGAATATGCCGGCGATACCCATTGCTACTGCGCCGATGGCCAACTGCAGCGTGCCCATGAGGGCCGAGGCGGTGCCCGCGATCGCGCCCTGCTCATCCATCGCAAGCACGGAAGTGGAGGGTATGACCAGGCCGACGAAGCCGTAGCCCACGAACAGGAAGGCAGCCATCACCGGCAGCGAGTCCACGCCGGAGGCCATGACGGCAAACAGAGCCACCATTACCGTCGCATAGCCAGTCACCGCAATGCGCACGACCCGCACCAAGCCGAAACGCTCGGAAAGCATGCCGGTCAGCTGCGACATGGCAAAGAAGGATACGGCGTTCACGGAGAACATCAGGCTGTAGGCACGTGGCGAAAGCCCGTAGTGGTCGATCATGACGAAGGATGAGTTCGACAGATAGACGAAGAAGCTGGATAGGGCGAAGGAGCCGATCGCGGTGAGCCCGAGAAAGCTTCGATCGCCCATCAGCTGCCAATAGCCGCGCAGCGCACCGGCAAGGCTCGACTCCCTCCGGGCTTCGGCCGGCCGGGTTTCCCTGAGCGAGGTAGCAATCAGAACCAGCGCAAGCAGGCCCGCGATCGTCACTGCCCAGAACACGCCTCGCCAGCCGAAACTGTCGATGATCAGGGATCCGGTCAGCGGCGCAAGAATCGGCGAAATCGAGAACACCAGCATCAGCATCGACATCAGCCTTGCAGCTTCGGTTCCAGTGTGCAGGTCGCGAACGATTGCACGCGGCACCGTCATGCCGGCACAAGCGCCAAGGCCCTGAAGGAACCGAAACAGGATCAGCCATTCAACCGTAGGGGCGAGCGCCGCACCGACACTACCTGCCATGAACAGCGCGAGCCCGACATAGAGCGGCGGCTTGCGACCGAATATGTCAGCCAAAGGGCCTACCAGCAATTGTCCAAAGCCAATGGTCAGAAAGAAGATGAGCAACGTCATCTGCACCGCGCCCGGGCTTGCGCCCAGATCGCCGCCGATCGACGGCAGGGCGGGCAGATACATGTCGATGGCGAAGGGCCCTACTGCAGAAACAAGGCCGAGCACGAGCGCAATGCGGAACAGGTCTGTCTTCATTATACCGGCTTCTGGTGATTTCGGCTGCCGCGGACGCTTCAGGCGGAACGCGTCAACCATCAGATTGGGTCGACCAGGAACGTAATCCTTCGGTCTTTGCTGTCGAGACAGTTGGACAGGCTTGTCTAATTTGTCAATCAAGCCTATACAGATTTTCATGCATTCCGGTATCTCTCCTGACACCATCCCGACATCCCCCTCCCCGCTCCGCGAGCGTCAGGCAAAACGCATCTCCATTCTTGAGGCCGCCGGCGATGTCTTCTGCCGGGAAGGGTATGCAGGCGCCAATATCGACCTGGTGGCGACGGAAGCCGGCGTGTCTCGCCAGACGGTCTACAATCACTATGGCGACAAGGAGAAATTGTTCATCGCCGTCGTGCGCGACCTGACTGAACGCTGCAATGCCAGCATTTTTGCGACGATGGCCACTTTTCCCGACCGCCCGAACAATCTCGAGGACGACCTTGTCGCTTTCGCCCTGCGCATGAACCGCAACTGCATCTGCAACCGCGAGGGCAGGCTCCTGCATAAGTTGATCCAGGCGGACGGCGAGCGCTATCCCGAACTGCTTACCATCTGGCGCGAACAGGGACCGGGCCGCACCTGGTCGGCGATGGCCGCGCACTTCGCCCGACTTGCCCATGCCGGATATCTGGTCATGGACGATCCGGACCTGGCCGCCCACCATTTCGTGGCCTTGGTCAATGCGCAGCTGCGCACCACATTCATGCTCGGGGAGGCGCCGACGGAAGCGGAAGTTACTCAATCGACGAGGAATGGCGTGCGCGCCTTCCTGCGGGCCTATGGCAAATGCCGTTCAGCTGCGCCAGGCGAAACCTCAAGCCAGGGACGGCATTATCACGGCAACTGAAAAATCGCCCTCGCCAAGGCAGGGGAAGATTCTATATTCGGTTTACGCCACCGCCAAGCTTGATTACAGCTAGGCTGATGATTCAAAGAGAATGCTGACGCTGCATGGCCGAGGACCTTATCCGCTACGACATACTGGCACAGGAAGCCCTGCGCGGCGTCATGCGCAAGGTGCTGGCCGAGGTCGCGCGCACCGGCCTTCCCGGAAACCACCACTTCTTCATCACCTTCCTTACCGGGGCGCCCGGAGTGCGCATCTCAAGCCGGCTGCGCGAACGGTATCCGGAGCAGATGACGATCGTCATCCAGTTCCAGTATTGGGATCTGAAGGTGAGCGAGACCGGCTTCGAAGTCGGTCTATCGTTCTCGGACGTGCCGGAAAAGCTGGAGATCCCCTTTTCGGCGGTGCGCGGCTTCTACGACCCCTCGGTCAATTTTGAGCTGGAGTTCGACGTCAAGGCGGAACAACCGGCCGAAGTGGAAGCCGAGCCCGAAGTGCCGGCGCCCGCCGCCATCGCATCCGGGAAGAAGCCTCCCGCGAAGAAGAAGACTGACCCGGAGAAATCCGACGATAGCAGCGCTGCTCCCGCAAAGGGCGCCGAGGTGGTGTCGCTCGACGCCTTCCGGAAAAAATAGGCCGCGCCATGGCGGAGATCGTCAATCTGCGCCAGGCCCGCAAGCAGAAGGCGCGCGCCGATAGGGCGCGTGTGGCAGACCAGAATCGTGCTGCCTTCGGCCGGACGAAGGAAGAGCGTGAGCGCGAACGGCGCCTGGCCGAGCAGGCTGCGAAGCGCCTTGATGCTCACCTGCGCGATCCCCTTGGCAAGGACAAGTGAGTCTCGTCGTCAAACGCTCGGTTTCCATCCGCGGTCACCGTACCAGCTTTTCCCTGGAGGAAGCCTTTTTCAAGGAGCTTCAGTCGATCGCATCCCAACGTGACATGACGCTTGCGGCGCTGGTGGCAGAGATCGACGAGACGCGCCCGCGCGGCGCAAATCTGTCGTCAGCCCTTAGGCTCTACGTTCTGGAATGGCTGAGGAGCCCTCACGACTGAGCCGCGGCCCCAGAGCGCGATACTGAATCACCGTCGGCCTGCTCAGGCCAGGTCGGGTCTCAGCCCCAGCGCTGTACGATCGACCACTTCGCGCAATGCGAATGATGAGTTGATCTTGGTGACATGCGGCATGGCCGAAAGCCATTCCTTATGGATCCGC
This sequence comes from Pseudomonadota bacterium, assembly GCA_003242525.1. Lineage (GTDB taxonomy): Bacteria > Pseudomonadota > Alphaproteobacteria > Rhizobiales > Rhizobiaceae > Mesorhizobium. Next base: position 4,321 of record QGUU01000154.1, read on the forward strand.
TCATAGTCGGAAAGGTCCCTCGCCGCGATGCGCAGGATATAGTCGTATTCTCCAGACATCAGGTGGCAGGAGAGGACGTTGGGGCAGCGCTTGATGGCGGTCTCGAAATCCGACAGTGTCTTCTCGAACTGGCCGGACAGGGAAATATGCACGATGGCCGTTATCTCGTGACCCAACGCCGCATTGGAGAGCTGGGCATGGTATCCACGGATCGTCCCGGACTTTTCAAGGTTTTCCAGTCGTCTGGAACAGGCCGACTGTGACAGCCCCACCTTTTCGGCAAGCGCAGCGTTGGACATGCGCCCGTCCTTCTGCAGCGCCTCCAGAATGGCGATATCGATCCTGTCCAGCGCCAATTTTCGTTTTTCCTGCAACAACTGCCCCATTTCGCGCAAGGAATATCGGTCAATGCTGGAAGCTGCAAGTGTATTAGCAAACACTTGCGCAAGGCTTTGTGGTTCAATAACTCGTAAATGGGCCGAAGGTCCGGGAGGAGTTCACCATGCGTGTCGGATGCCCCAAGGAAATAAAGAACCACGAGTACCGGGTCGGCCTCACGCCTGCCTCGGTACGTGAATATGTCTCCCATGGCCACGACGTCCTCGTCGAGACCGGTGCCGGGGCCGGCATTGGAGCAGATGACAACGCCTATCGTGCCGCCGGCGCCCAGATCGCACAGACGGCGGCGGAGGTCTTTGCCAGATCGGACATGATCGTTAAGGTCAAGGAGCCGCAGCCCGACGAATGGGTGCAGCTACGCGAAGGCCAAATCCTTTACACTTATCTCCACCTCGCCCCCGATCCTGACCAGGCCAAAGGTTTGCTGGATTCGGGCGTGACGGCCATTGCCTATGAGACCGTGACCGATGATCGCGGCGGACTTCCGCTGCTTGCACCCATGTCGGAGGTGGCCGGGCGGCTGTCGATCCAGGCAGGCGCTACTGCGCTTCAGAAGGCCAATGGCGGGCGCGGGGTGCTCCTGGGCGGCGTGCCGGGCGTGCCGCCAGGCAAGGTCACCATTATAGGCGGCGGCGTGGTCGGCACCCATGCTGCCAGGATGGCGGCAGGACTCGGTGCGGACGTAACCGTTCTCGACCGGTCGATCCCGCGACTGAGGCAGCTCGACGACATATTCTCCGGCCGCGTCAACACGCGTTATTCGACCGTTGAAGCACTGGAAGAAGAGTGTTTCTCGGCCGACATCGTCGTGGGCGCCGTGCTGATTCCGGGCGCTGCCGCACCGAAACTGGTGACCCGCGAAATGCTCACCGGCATGAAGAAGGGCTCGGTTCTCGTAGATGTTGCCATCGACCAGGGCGGCTGCTTCGAGACCTCGCGCGCGACCACCCATTCCGATCCGACGTTCGAGGTGGATGGAGTGATCCACTACTGCGTGGCGAACATGCCTGGGGCTGTGCCGATCACTTCAACCCACGCGCTAAACAACGCAACCCTTCATTACGGCCTGCAGCTGGCAGACAAGGGGCTGAAGGCGATCGTCGACGATCCGCATTTGCGCAACGGGCTCAACGTTCACAGAGGCAGGATTACCAATCGCGCGGTCGCAGAGGCGCTGGGTTATGAGATGGCAGAGCCACAGTCTGCTCTGGCCGCAGCCTGAGCGTCGGCCAGATCAAACCCAATTGCTGCCGGGTTGCCTCCACCACCGCATCTACAGCTATTCCTGCCCACCCGCTCCGTCCCTTGGGCCTACTGCTGAAAAACGCATTGACAGGTAATCTTATCGACTGAAAAAAGCTTAAGAAACGACGGCCGGTAAGTACTTAAATAGGTTCGCGAAGGGGTGGGGCGTGCGTAATTGTAAGAGGTGGTGCCGGTTTCTGAGACAGGGGCATAAGGTGGATCGACGATGAAAAGGACGATCCAGCATGAAGACACGCAGACGGTTTACGGCCGAGTTCAAGGCCAAGGTTGCGCTTGAGGCGATCC
>QGUU01000155.1 GCA_003242525.1 Pseudomonadota bacterium
GGGGCGGGTATTTTCCCGGGAATGAAGGGCCGCCGAAGATGAAGGGCGAGGTTCGGAGCAAGGACTTAACAGGAACGAAGGCGCACCCTATGCCGTGGAGATGGGGCCTTTCCTTTCGCCGTTGGGCGTGCCGTGCCAGGCGCCGCCCTGGGGATATGTCGCGGGGGCCGATCTCGGAACTGGACACATAGCCTACAAGCACCGGAATGGCACGGTAATGGACATGACGCCGCTGCCGCTTCCGTTCAAGGTCGGGGTGCCGGGTATTGGCGGCCCCATGATCACCGCCGGTGGCGTGGTTTTTCTGGGTGCGACGGTTGACGATTATCTGCGTGCTTATGACCTGAGCAGCGGGAGGCAACTCTGGAGCGCGCGCCTGCCGGCTGGCGGGCAGTCAACCCCAATGAGCTATACGTCATCGGATGGCCGCCAGTTCGTGCTGATCGTCGCAGGAGGGCACGGCTCGATCGGCACCAAAGCAGGCGACTATGTCATGGCGTGGACGCTGCCTCGCTAGGTCAAGGGGCCACGCCCCAACTCTTCATCGGCCATCAGGGCTTCTTGGCGGCCTTGGCCGGGCTTCTAGTCCGGCCTCGTCTTGCAACGGGCTTGGATGCCTCCGGACTGGCCGCACGCTTGACTTCCAGCGCCAGGCGCGCCGCTCTCAGACGCTCGGTCTTGGTTTCCCGCTCCATGGCTTCGCTATCGATAATGGCGCGTGCAGCCTTGGTAGTGGCATCGTGCCGGCTCTCGATCGAAGTCGGCTTCGGTTTGAACACCCCTTCCGGGAGAGGTGGATTGCGCATTTGAATCTCCCTGAAAAAACAAAAAAGGCCGGAGAATCCCCGACCTTTCTCTTCAGCGCCTACGGCCAGTGCCAGTACATCCGTGGTCAAAGGCCGAACGCCGTTCTCGCTGGCTAGGCTGCCTGCAGATTTTCTGCCGCGCTCTTGCCGCTGCGATTATCCTTGACGATGTCGAAGCTCACTTTCTGACCCTCGACGAGGCTACGCATTCCGGCGCGCTCGACAGCGGAGATATGGACGAACACGTCCGGCTGCCCATTGCCCAGTTCGATGAAGCCGAAGCCCTTCGTTGCATTGAAAAACTTAACGGTACCAGTATTCATGACGATTTTCCTTTCAAATCGGCATAGAGGTTTGACGCTTGGCCGAATGCCAAACGCTTCAGTCTTCGAAATTGAAAAGGAAGATCGTTAGCGCCGCTGCGCAAAACACGTCCGTCAACAAGATCGACGAAATGAAGGTAGGGGATAAATGCGTCCATTACAAGGCAGGTCTTCCATTTAATCTGCCGTCCTTGTCCGCGTCCGATCCGCTGACGCGCCCCAATTCACCGCGTCGTTACTCGACCAGGCGTGAAGGTTGCGTATTCTGTCGCCTCCATGGGCGAAGGAGGAAGCGCATGAACAAGCCGCTGATTACTCAGGCGATGATCGATGCGTATGACGAGTACACGCATCTCACCCTTGATCGTCGCGGTTTCATGGACAAGCTCACGAAGTTGGCAGGCTCGGGCGCGGCGGCGGCTGCCATCGTTCCGTTCCTGGCGGCAAATTCCGCCCGGGCCGGGCAGGTTGCGGCAGACGACAGCCGCATCAGGGGCGAGGACATTTCCTATCCGGGCGGCAATGGCGAAATGAAGGGCTATCTGGTGCGGCCCGCTGAGGCAGCCGGCGCGGTCGGAGCCGTCATCGTCATCCACGAGAACCGCGGACTTAACGAGCATATCCGCGATGTGACGCGGCGACTGGCGCTGGAAGGGTTCATCGCCCTTGCGCCAGATTATCTTTCCTCCGCAGGCGGCACGCCAGCGGATGAGGACAAGGCACGCGAGATGTTCTCGCAGCTCGATCCTGCGCAGGTCGTCGCAGACAGTGTAGCAACGCTTGCCTATTTGAAGACGATCGAGGGGGGCAACGGCAAGGTAGGCGCTGTCGGTTTCTGTTGGGGCGGGGGGCAGGTCAACATGCTAGCCGTGAATTCTCCCGACCTGGACGCTGCGGTTGTCTATTATGGCGCGCAGCCCAAGGACCCGGAAGCGGTTGCGAAAATTGAGGCGCCCCTGCTGCTCCACTATGCCGGGCTGGACACGCGCATCAATGAAGGTATCGACGCCTACAAGCAGGCGCTGGATGCCGGCAACAAGGAATACACCGTACATATCTATGAGGGCGTCAACCACGCCTTCAACAATGACACGTCCGAGGCGCGGTACAACAAGGAGGCTGCCGACCTGGCATGGAGCCGCACGCTCGCCTTCCTGAAGGAAAAGCTCGCCTGATCGGGTTTGACTGGCTGGCCGGCAAATGCCGGCCCCTTGTATCGAGATCAGAGCCTGAGCGGTAGCGCCCCACAGCATGGTGGCACGTGTTCCGCAACTTCAGACAAGATGCCGTTCTCGCCAAATCAAACCGTTTCCGGAAATCCACACTTCAACGCCATCTCTGTTTTTCACCGCACTTTGGCCTTGCCCACGCGGCACGGTGGGGTAAGTCTGTCTGTTGCATGAGTCAGTCTGTGTTCTGACGAGCAGGGCTGCAGGGAAGGACGCATGAACGACAATTTCGACAAGGCGGGCATTGCCGTCATCATCGTTTTCGGGGCGCTTGTCCTTGGCGGGCTGATGGCGGCCAATCTGGTCGTCGGCCACCGCAACGGCTTTCTCTGGGCGCTTGGCGGAGCGACGGCGGCCTACATCGCCGGCCATGCCGTTCTCTTCGATTTGCCGCGCGTTTATGCCGTGCTGGTTGGCATCGCGACGATAATGGCGATCGCCTCGACCGTCGCCTTCGCGTTCTGAGCCGCGGGCATTTCAGGCACCGTTGCGCTTCGATCGGGCCTGCTTGAGGATGGCCCTCCAGCGGATCATGTCCATCGGGATCGGCTCGTTGTTGTTGGCGATCTCGAAGATCCTGTTGTCGATGTTCTTCAGCGATCGCCAGAAATCGTAGTCGCTGATCCGGGAGTCGGCGGCCAGCCGCTCCGAAACGGCCTCGATGTCGGTCTTCATTTTCATTCCCTGGTGAGCCGGCATATCCACCCGCCTTCGTCCAGGGTTGTCCGACAGGCTGGCGATTCGATCAATCGCCGCCAGGGATTAGTCCCGGTTAGGAATGATTAAGGTTAATGGCCGCCGCTTATCCATTCTTGCGGCGGATCGCGATCGAGCGACCGGCCCGCTCGGGCACGGGAAGCGCCATGTGGGCCGCGCGCACCGCCTCCACCTTGGCCTGAATGTCGGGCGGGAAAGGCGCCACCTTCGGACCAGCCATATCGACATGGAGGGCAAGCTGTTCGGACGTAGCGGCGAGCCAGCCTTCCGATGCGTGGCGGATTTCCTGGTAGAAGCGAAGCCGTTTCTCGTCATGATCTAGAAGCTGGAACGAAACGACGACCTGATGGTCCAGGTGAATTTCCTGCACGTAGCAGACATGGACTTCGGCCGTATAGATCGTCAGCCTGCGGTCCCTTGCATAGGCAGGACCCAACCCCATGGCCTCGAACGCTTCATCCGAGCAGCGGTCGAACAGGACGTTGTAATAAGCCATGTTGAGATGGCCGTTATAGTCGATCCAGTCCTTCTCGATATTCATGACGCGCGAGATAAAGGGGGCGGGGATGGACATGGGCACCTTTCGAAATGTCGGGACTCAAGTCTTGCTGGACAGGCCGTGAGGCGGAGACTACCCAGCTTTAGTACGGCTACAAGAGCTGCGTTGGCCCATTCGCGGAGGAACTTATGGCTCTGAACGACATCCTGCCGGTGACGCGCAACGAGGAAGGCATCGCAGCCGTTCTGGGTACACTCAAGCAGCGCTTTGGAGATCGCTTCCAGACAGGGCGGGCCATACGCGAACAGCATGCCCACACCACCACATATATTCAGGTACAGCCGCCGGACGGTGTCGTTTTTCCGGAAACGGCACAGGAGGTGCAGGAAGTGGTGCGAACCTGCGCTGCGCATCGGGTGCCTGTCATCGCCTTCGGCGTAGGCACATCGCTGGAGGGGCATGTCAATGCGCCGGGCGGTGGCGTCTCGCTCGATACCAGCCGAATGAACCGCATCATTGCCGTCAGTGCCGAGGACCTGGATTGCACGGTGGAGCCCGGCGTCACGCGCGAGGAACTCAACCGCCATCTGCGCGATACCGGCCTCTTCTTTCCCATCGATCCCGGTGCCAATGCGACCCTGGGCGGGATGGCGGCGACCAGGGCATCCGGCACAAATGCCGTGCGCTACGGCACTATGCGGGAAAACGTCCTTTCTCTCACGGCGGTCATGGCGGATGGAGAGCTCATTACCACCGGCAAGCGGGCGAAGAAGAGTTCCGCAGGCTATGATCTTACGCGGCTTATCGTCGGATCGGAGGGCACGCTCGGCATCATTACCTCGCTCACGCTGAAGCTGCACGGCATACCGCAGGCCATCTCCGGAGGCGTCTGTCCCTTCCCGACCTTGGAGGCCGCTTCGCAAGCGGTGATTGCAACCATACAGATGGGCGTTCCGGTCGCGCGAATCGAACTGGTCAACTCTTTGCAGATGCGCGCCCTGAAGAACTATTCGAAGCTCGACTATCCAGAGAGCCCGTGCCTGTTTGTAGAATTTCACGGGTCGGAGGCGAGCGTGGCCGAGCAGGCGGAAACCTTCGGCGCAATCGCCGAGGAGAATGGCGGCGGCCCGTTTCTATGGACCAGCCAGGCCGAGGAGCGCGACAGATTGTGGAAGGCCCGCCACCAGGCCTATTGGGCGTCACTCACGCTTCGGCCGGGCGCGAAGGGACTTTCGACCGACGTATGCGTGCCGATTTCGCGGCTCGCCGAATGTGTTGCCGAAACCGAGGCCGACATCGCCGAAATGGGACTTGTTGCGCCGATTGTCGGGCATGCGGGCGACGGCAATTTCCATACGCTATGCCTGATGAATCAGGACGATCCGGCGGAAGTGGCACTGGTGGAGAAATTCGTGGCGCGCTTGAACGAGCGCGCGATCCGCATGGACGGGACCTGCACGGGCGAGCACGGCATCGGGCAGGGCAAGGTCGGCTTCATGCGCGCTGAGCATGGCCTCGGGGTGGAGGTCATGCGGCGCATCAAGCGGGCGCTGGACCCTGACAATATCCTCAATCCGGGCAAAATCCTGCCGATGGAGGCCTGAATGGCCATCGTAGTTTCGCGGTTCCGTTCGACACGCCCAAGACGCAAGCGGATGGGCCAGCCGGCGCGATTGTCTCTTTATGGACACGCGGATCACGGTACATTGAGGCCTCGTAAACGGTCCTTCGCGTGGGGGTGATGCTCACTCGTCTGTTCGTAATCGTCGGCGGTCTCCTGGTGCTGGTGCTGCTGGCTGCGCTGGTGGTGCCACCTTTTGTCGACTGGACGAACTACAAGGCCGATTTCGAGCGGGAAGCCAGCGCCATCCTCGGCCGCAAGGTAACCGTGCATGGAACGGCCAAGGCTCGGCTCCTGCCATTCCCTTCCGTCACCTTTTCCAATGTGGCGGTAGCGGGTGGCCCCGACGGGCAGCCCGCCATGACGGTCGACACTTTTTCCATGGATGCCGAACTTGCACCTTTCCTGCGTGGAGAGGTGCTGATCTTCGACATGCGCCTGTTGCGGCCAAAGGCGCTCATCGACATCGCTGCTGACGGAACGGTCAATTGGGCAGTGCGGCCATCCTCGCCCTTCGAACCAGAGCAAATTTCCATCGAGAAGCTGACGATCAGTGACGGCGAGGTGATCTTGCGTCATGAGGCGGGAGGCCGTGATCACGTCCTTTCCGGAATAGAGGCTGTGGTTTCGGCGAAGTCGCTGGTTGGACCCTGGCGTGTGGATGGATCGCTCAGGGTTGACGGAGTCAGCACGACGTTGGCCGCCGCGACCGGCCGGGCAGATGATGCGGGCCGTATCGGCCTGCGGGTGCGGGCGAGGCCGGCCGCCTTTCCGTTTACTGTAGAATTGGAGGGCAGTGCAGGGCTGGAGACCGGAGCCTTCTCCTATACCGGACGGTTGCGGATCGCGGGCGACCCGAAAGAGGCGACCGAATTGCGCGGTACCAGTTCCGGCGCGACAGTCAGGACGGGCGTCGCGGAATCAGGGCCAGGCTTCCGGTTGGACGGCGATTTCAGCCTGGATCATCGCAAACTCGCAGTCGAGCAGTTCCGTTTCGAAACGGGGCCGCTGGATGCCCCCTATACCGCCGACGGCATGGCGTTGATCGATCTCGGCAAGCAGCCG
>QGUU01000156.1 GCA_003242525.1 Pseudomonadota bacterium
CCCCCGAGCAGGCCGAGCCTTACGACCTCATGGACCGTGAAGGGAAAGCCCAGCGCGGTCGCTTGAGGCAGAACTGCACGAACCGCCGCCGCCCGCGCAGGTTCCATGCTGGCCAGGTTCTGTCCGTTGAAGAAGATCTGGCCGGAATAGGCAAGCTCGCCCGATAGCGCCTTGAGCAACGTGCTTTTGCCCGATCCATTAGGACCGACGATCGCCACGATCTCCCCCGGCCGCGCTTCGAAGTCGATATCTGAAATGATCCGCCTGCCACCGATCGTGACAGTGATGCCTCGTGCCTGGATCATCGCGCTCCTCACAAATCCAGGATGCCGCGCTTGCGAAGCAGGATCCACAGGAAGAACGGCCCGCCTACCGCTGCCGTGATGATGCCTATCGGCAATTCGGCCGGTGCTACGACAGTGCGGCTTACCGCATCCGCCAGCAATAGCGCGGCCGCGCCAAGCAAAGCCGAGGCTGGCAACAGGTAGCGATTGTCGGGGCCGATCAACAGCCGAAGCAGATGCGGAACGACGATCCCGATGAAGCCGATGCCACCACTGACGGCGACGGCTGCGCCGACAGCGGCCGAAACACCGACTATGGCGAGATATTTCACGCGCTGAACGTTGATGCCAAGATGGGTGGCAGTTGCTTCGCCAAGCGCCATGGCGTTTAGCCCGCGTGCGAGCAAGGGCGTGGTGGCCAATGCCATCGCCATGACTGGCCCTGCCGTGCCGATCTTCTGCCAGGTCGCGCCAGCCAGGGAACCGAGCTGCCAGAAGGTCATGTCGCGTAGCTGCCGATCATCAGCCACAAAGATCAGCACTCCGGTCAGCGCCATGGCCAGGGCCGCCAGCGCAATGCCGGCAAGCAACATGGTCGCCACCGATGTGCGCCCCTGGCGCGTTGCTATGGCGTAGAGTATCAAGGTGGTCAGCAAGCCACCGCAGAAGGCCGCCAGCGGCAGTGCCGCCAAACCCAGCGGCGCCACCAGCGGTGCCAAGACCCCGCTTCCCAACACGATCACCAAGACAGCACCAAGGCCGGCGCCGGACGATACGCCGATCAGACCCGGATCGGCCAGCGGGTTGCGGAACAAGCCCTGCATCACCGCCCCCGAAACGGCCAGGGACGCTCCCACCAGCATCCCCAGAACAGCCCGGGGCAGTCGTATATCCTGGATGATGATCCGGTTGCGGATTCCTGTTGCATCGTCCATCCCGTCACCGCTCAGCCAGTGGCGAACGAGCTCCAGCGCGGAGGCGTTGGAAGCGCCTGCGCCCAGGCTTGCCAGCACGATGACGACCAGAAGCAGTGCCAGCACGACAATGGTGAGCCGGGCGCGCGCGGAGCGGTCCCCTGCAATCGGCGCGACTTTGGCTGGCGACGGGGCGAACGGCTGCGCGACCATTTTGCGATGTTCTCAGCCGCTCTTGCCGTACAGAGCATCGGCAAGATCGCGGATGGCATCGGCGGTACGAGGTCCGAAACCCAGCAGGTAGCTGCCATCCATGCGGATCACCCGGCGCGCGGAGCCGGCCGGCGTCTGCCCTATCGCTGCATTGGAAAACAGCATTTCATCCGAAATCGGCGCACCTCCACCATCCATTACCAGTATGGCATCAGGTGCAGCCGAAATGACCGCCTCGTCGGAAAGCTGCTTGTATCCCGAAAATCCGTCGATGGAGTTGGTCGCGCCAGCAAGGCGCATGATCCCGTCGGCAGCCGTGTCGGTGCCTGCTGCCAGAATCTTGCCGCCCTGCATGGACAGGATGAAGAGAACGCGCACGCGCTTCTTGAGGGCAGCCGAGCGTGCTTCCGCTGCCCTGAGTTTGCCGTCGATTTCGGCAGCAAGCACGGACGCCTTGTCGTCCACGCCCAGCGCCCGCCCTACGATGCGGATTCTTTCCAATATGCCTTCGCGATCGTAGCGCTCCGGCACCTCGACATAGGGCACGCTCGCCTTTTTGAGCACCTCCACCGCTTCCTTCGGGCCGCTGCCCTGCAAGGCGATGATGCCTGATGGTTGCACCGAAAGCACTCCTTCCGGAGAGAGGGCGCGCATGTAGCCGACATCGGGTAGCGCGCTGGCTTCCTGGGGAAAGAGACTGGTGGAATCACGGGCGACGAGGTGCCTGCCCTCGCCGAGGGCGAAAACGGTCTCAGTGATCGCTCCACCAATGGCGACCACCCTCGACTTGTCGGGCAGGACGCTGACATCTTCCGCAGAGGCAGGATAAGCGAGAAGCATGAGCATTCCGCCCAGTGCAGCTGCGCGGACCTTGTTCAACCAGCTGTTCATTCCCTCGAACCTCTTCAGGCGGCAGTGGAGGCCGGCACACGCGGAAGGTTCTCGACCAGCGAGCGCCAGTCCTGCCGCTCGTCCTCGCCTTCATGGCGTTCACCGAAGAACTGGATGATCAGCCGGCCCTTGGCGTCATAGGCGTCAATTGAGGTAAGATGGCCTTCCTTGATGGGCCGCCGAAGTGCCCACACTTCCGCGATGTGGTCGGTACGCAGATGCAGATGGAAACTGGGATCCATCACATTGAGCCATGGCCCCATCGTCTTTAGTTCGGTAACCGGCCCGGTATAGATCTGGGTGCAGCCCCGGTTGCCGACGAAGCACATGATCGGAAGCTGCTCGGACGCGACGAGCGGAAGCATCGCGCTGACGACACTCCGATCGAGAGGCCAGGCATAATCCTCACCCACCGTTCGCACGGCGACATGACGGGAAACGCCGAGATTTTTCAGTATGCCATAGAACTGGTGGACGTCCTTCATGCTGCTCCAGCGGGTGCGCAACTCCTCGCGGCGAGAGAATGCCTCCACAGTGACTGCGTCTTCGGGGGCAGCCGGATAGGGTTTCGTTTCAACATTTTGCCCCTGGTCGGAGGACAGATGGCGCTCGACCAGGGCCCGGTAGGCTGTCACGTCCGAACCGGGGCGCAGATGGATCTTGTGAACCGCCTCGCCCTCCGCATCGAAGAACTGCAGGCTGTAGCGCACCATGTCGCCGTCGCGCTTTTCAACCGCGAATCCGTGTACCCAATGTTCGAAAAAGACCCTGAGATCGACATTGCTGCCGAGCACGGCCGCTGCAGCGGAACTGGCCTGCACCTCGCCGAAAGAGCCTATCGTCTCATGTACTGCGCTTTCATTGCGCGTCAGCGTCATCACCTCGCCCAGCGCCGGCAACTCGTCGAGAAGCTCCCGCACACGCGGTTCGATCCGCTTGGCACCTTCCCCGCAATGGGCGGCCACGAGCTCCGCCTCGGAAATACCGAGGTTTGCCGCAAGGTCGCGTTCGCGCATCTTCGGGTTATCGAGACGTGCCCGCCTTATTTCGTGCGGCGCCGGTTTGACGCGCTGGTCCATTATCCCTCTCCCACGAAGCTTACTTGTTGAGGATGAGCTTGCCCTGACGGGTAATCTTCAGGCGATACAGGGCGCCGTGATGCTCAATGCCGATCTCGTGCTCGCCCTGGAACAGGGAATTGGACGACAGGGTACGCATCGAAAGCGGAAGCCGCTCGACCCTTACCGGCGTCGCCTCCCGCCTGCGCGGCTGGTAGCCGAAACTGTCAGGGTTATGCCTGTTCATGGGGTTTGCTCCCGCTGTTTCACCGCTTGAAAAGAGAGGCTTCATTGAGCTCAATCCATTGTTGACTCGATTACTCATGTTTACTAGTCAGTGCAATACCGGAGTAAATGAGTCAACATTCAATTTCCGGAAAGAGACAACAGCGAGCGAGCACCATGCCAGCCAGCTTTCAACCGAAATTGGAGTCTGGAGATGGCAGATCGGGGCCGATGGGTGCCGGAATACGGGCTGGCGTATGCGCTTCTGAACAAAAGGAGGCTGGCAGCTCTGTTGGGTGGCGTGGCGCTGGCCACGCTGACAACGGCCGTGGCGCAAGCGCAGCAGGCGGATCAGACCATCAGCGCGCAGGAAGAAGACAGCTCAACGCAGGAGACGACGACCGACGCTTCTGGCGCTACCGTGCTTGACCGGATTCTTGTTGTCAGCCGCACCGGCGAAACGGCCATCGAATCGCTTTCCTCTTCAAGCCATATCGACCAGGAGCAGCTTGAGCGCCGCATGGCGACGAACGTCAATGACGCGTTCTTCGGGGTGCCCGGAACGGTTGTCCAGAGCGATGCCAGACGGACTGCCTCTTCCGTCAACATCCGGGGCCTCCAGGACTTTGGCCGCGTCCAGGTAATCGTTGACGGCGCCCGCCAGGATTTCAGCCGGTCCGGCCATGGCACCAGTTCCACATTCTGGATCGACCCCGACCTGATCCAGTCTGTTGACGTCACTCGCGGGCCGGTCGCCAATACTTACGGATCGGGCGCCATTGGCGGCGTGGTGATGTTCGACACCAAGGATGCTTCTGGCTTCCTCAGGCCTGACGAAACCTGGGCCACCTCCGCGACCGGCCGCTTCGAAACCAATGGCAAGGGCTGGACTACAAGCGCCACGGGCGCCTACCGGTTCAGCGACGATTTCGACGTGCTCGGGAACATCGTCTACCGCGACTACGATGAGTACAGGGATGGCGACGGCGACAGGGTTGCCGGCAGTGCTTTCGACGTCCTTAGCGGCATGCTGAAAACATCAATCCGGCCCACCGAACACAGCGAATTGAAACTCGGCTGGATTGGCGCGAACGACGATTGGTCCGAGGTGAGCAGGGGCGTGCCTGTTTCCGACCTCGAGATGAAGCAGAACACCTATACGGCGCGCTACAACATAACCGACGAGGAAAAGAGCTGGCTGGACCTGCACATCCACGCATCCTACAACAAGACCAGGCTGGACCGGACCTATCTCACCACCTTGAGCTTTGGGCAGTTCGATCCGGTCACCGGTCTTCCCACCGTTATCCCGGCTGGATCGAAAACGAACTACGACCTCGGCACCTTCAATTTCGACCTCTGGAACACCTCCCGATTCGAAACCGGCTCGCTTCAGCATGAACTGACTTATGGCGGCGACTGGGTGAGCGATGACATGGTCACGCTCGACCCCGGCGGCGGCCAGGACACCTATACGCCCTCGGGCAAGAGACGCGTCAGCGGCGCCTATATCCAGGACAAGATCACCTGGGACTGGTTCGAAGTGATCGCCGGGCTGCGTTACGACAGCTACAAGCTTGATAGCGATACCGCGAACAGTTCCGGCGACCGTCTTTCACCGCGCATTACGCTAGGCGTCACGCCTTTTCAGACCGCTGCGCTGAGCGGTCTGCAGTTCTACGGCACCTATGCGGAAGGATACCGTTCTCCTTCCATCACGGAAACACTGATGAATGGCATGCATCCCACCTGGGCAACCTTCCCCTTTCTGCCTAATCCGAATCTCAAGCCGGAAATCGGAAGGACATGGGAAGCCGGCCTCAACTATAAGGCTAATGACATATTGGAAGCAGGCGATGCCCTGCGTCTGAAGGCAGCCTATTTCAATAACGACATCGACGACTATATCGGCATGACCAACCTGCAGGCGGGAGGTCCGGGCTGCCCAGATCTCGGCCTTCCACCTCCGCCTTTTCCGGGCGGGCCGGGTTATCAGCCCGTATGCTCCCAGTACCAGAATTTCGCCAATGCCAGGATCAGAGGCTTCGAATTTGAAGGCTTCTACGACGCGTCATGGGGGTTCGCCGGGCTGTCCGCCTCGATCATCAACGGCCATACCGTATCTTACGCCGGCGTGCGCGAGGATCTGGCAACAATCCCTTCCAGCCAGATGACTGCGCAACTCGGATTTCGCTTCTTCGAAGACAGGCTGACGGTTGGCGGCGAGGTGCAATACAATGGCAAGCCAAAGGGGAATACGCTTGCCGAAGACTATACGCTCGTGAACGCTTTCGCGAGCTACATGGCCAATGAGAACCTCAAGGTCGACTTCCGCGTCGATAATCTTTTTGATGTGAAGTACGCGAACCCGCTAAATGCAACTACGACCTCTGCCGTCTACGAGCCAGGCATCACGTTGAAGCTCGCCGCCACAATGCGGTTTGGAGGTTGAAGGGGCTGAAGACTTCCAACCGCACCTCCATCACCCTCGGCCTTTAAGGCCGCCTACGCCTTTCGCCGAACCGACTGCGTTTTGTCGGTCGCGAAACAGTTCACCCAAGCGACATCACTGGAGAGGATAGACGATGTACATAGCCATGAATCGCTTCAAGGTTCAAAACGGACGGGCGAAAGCCTTTGAGCCGGTATGGAAAGCCCGAGGTTC
>QGUU01000649.1 GCA_003242525.1 Pseudomonadota bacterium
ACCGCACGAGGGAGGAGATCGAGGACTGGATGACCAACCGTGATCCGATCAGCCTCTTCGAGAAGGAACTGCTCGAATTCGGCGTCATCGATCAGGCTGGGATAGAGGCGGTTCGGGCAACGGTGGAGAAGGAGATCGCGGACGCGCTTGAATTTGCCAGGCAAAGCCCGATGCCCGATCCGGCCGACCATGAACTCTTCGTTTACACGGAGGTCGCGTGATGGATGCCACCGTGCGCGAACTGAGCTACGCCCAGGCGATCCAGGAGGCGATGGCGCTGGCCATGGATGCCGACGAACGGGTATTCCTCATGGGCGAGGATATTGGCGTCTATGGCGGCGCCTTCCAGGTAACGGGTGACCTTGTAGAACGCTTTGGCCCGGAGCGGGTGATGGACACGCCCATCTCGGAATTGGGCGGCGCTGGCGTGGCTGTCGGGGCGGCGCTGACCGGCATGCGCCCGATCTTCGAGTTCCAGTTTTCCGATTTTGCCACGCTGGCCATGGAACAGATCGTCAACCAGGCCGCCAAGATGCGCTACATGCTGGGCGGTGAGGTGTCGGTGCCGGTGGTCATGCGCTTTCCCGCAGGTTCCGGCACTGGCGCGGCAGCCCAGCACAGCCAGAGCCTCGAGGCCTGGCTTGGCCATGTGCCGGGGCTGAAGGTGATCCAGCCGGCGACGCCGCATGATGCGAAGGGCATGCTGCTGGCGGCCGTGGCCGACCCCGATCCGGTGATGATCTTCGAGCACAAGCTGCTTTACAAGATGAAGGGGCCCGTTCCCGAAGGCCACTATACGGTGCCGATCGGCAAGGCCGAGATGCGTCGGGAGGGAAGGGACCTCACCATCGTCGCCACCTCCATCATGGTGCACAAGGCGCTTGAGGCCGCCGCGAAGCTCGAGGGCGAGGGCATCGACATAGAGGTGATTGATCTTCGCTCGATCCGCCCGATGGACAAGGATACGGTCATTGCAAGCGTGAAGAAAACCTCGCGGCTTCTCTGCGTCTACGAAGCGGTCAAGACATTGGGCGTCGGCGCGGAAGTTTCGGCCATGATCGCTGAAAGCGAAGCCTTCGACTATCTCGACGCGCCGATCGTGCGGCTGGGCGGTGCCGAGACGCCCATCCCCTACAATCCGGAGTTGGAGAAGGCCTCGGTGCCACAGGTGCCTGATATCGTTGCGGCCGCACGCGATCTGGTCAGGGGCCGCCGCTGATGCCTGTCGAGGTGATACTGCCCAAGGTCGACATGGACATGGCGACCGGCAAGATCTCCCGCTGGTTCGTCGAGGAGGGCGCATCGGTCCGGCAGGGCGATGTGCTTTTCGAGATAGAGACCGACAAGGCCGCGATGGAAATCGACGCGCCGGCCAGCGGCGTGATCCGCAACATCACCGGCAAGGAAGGTGTCGATATTCCGGTGGGCTCTCCCGTTGCCTGGATCTATGCCGAGGGTGAGCCAGCCAGCGCGCTGCCGGGTCCGTCGGCCAGGGAAGGAGTGGATCAGGCGAGACAGCAGGAAGCCGCTGCTGCCCCCGAAGCTGCGGAAGAGACCGGTTCCGCCCTCCCAACCGTTCGGCCTGTGGCGTCGGACGAGCCCAGCAAGCTTCGCGCGACTCCCCTTGCGCGAAGGATCGCCCGCGAGATGGGCCCTGCCTCTTTTAAACATTCCGGCGCCCACGACACGGACCCCTACCCCGTGTGCCGCTCTCCGTTTAAAAAAAAAGACGAACTAGAGTAGTCAG
>QGUU01000650.1 GCA_003242525.1 Pseudomonadota bacterium
AAGAAAAGGCCTTTGGTTGGGGCCCGGGGTTAACGAGTTTCCTTGGCGCATACCTTGAAACCAAATCGCCGTTGAAGTTGGGGGGTACCCCGTCATAGACAGCGTTCTTGATGGCCGCCGGCGCGGCATGCCCATGGGCCATGGAGCCGAACAGCTTTCCGCTGGCGCTTGCCTCGGCCAAATCCTTGATGCCCTTCTTGCCGCAGTCGTCGAAAGCGGTGTCCGGAACGTCGGTGCGCGCGGGCACGGACCCCTTGACCACGTTGAAGGACGACTGGAAGTCCGGGCTCTCAATGTCGGAAGCCATCTGGAGCTGGGCAGCCTTCTTGTCGTCACCGACCTTGAACATCATGAACATGTCGGAGTTGAAGGTGACGGCGCCCTGGGTGCCGGGGAAGCGGATGCAGACGAAATCCGTGCCCGGCTTCTGGCCGGCCTTCAGGAATTCGCCCTTGGCCCAGTCGCCCATCATCTGCGCGCCGGCCTTGCCCTCGATGACCATTGCGGAAGCCAGGTTCCAGTCGCGGCCGGAGAAGTCGTCGTCGACATAGCTCCGCAGCTTCGCCATGCGATCGAAGGCCTCGACCATCTGGTCGCCGCCCAGAGTGTCCGGATCGAGGTCGATGAACGCAGACTTGTAGAAGTCGGTGCCGAAGGAGAGCACGACGGCGTCGAACAGGGTGGCGTCCTGCCATGCCTGACCGCCGTGGGCGAGTGGCGTGATACCGTTCTCCTTCATCTTGTCCAGCATGGCGACGAACTCGTCCCAATTCGTCGGTTCCTTGCCGCCGGCATCGTCAAGCGCCTTCTTGCTGATCCATACCCAGTTGGTGGAATGGACATTGACGGGAGCGGCGATCCACTTGCCGTCATACTTGGCGAATTTCTGCAGGGCTTCCGGGATCACGTTGTCCCAGCCTTCCTTGTCCGCCACTTCGCCAAGGTCGCCGACCACGCCCTGCTTGGCCCAGTCGGTGATGTCGAAGCCGAGCGCCTGCACCGCGGTCGGCGGATCGCCAGCGGTGACGCGGGCGCGCAACGCCGTCATGGCCTGTTCGCCGCCGCCGCCGGCAACGGGCATGTCCTTCCAGGTGATGCCCTTGCTTTCGAGATTCTTCTTGAGCACGTCGAGTGCGGCAGCTTCGCCGCCGGACGTCCACCAGTGCAGCACTTCGACGGAACCACCCGCCGCAACGGCAGTCGCCGAGTAGCCGGCCACGAGACCGCCTGCCAGCATGGTTCCCATAAGCAGTTTGCGCAACATGATTACCTCCCTTGTTGCATTGACCCACCGGCAATTCTTCGCCGGTTATTTCCCAACTCAGCCAACCCACCAGTCAGTGCGGCGGCCGCGATGAAACTGTATCGTCTTTTCTTCCGTATAATCTTCGACGGCCCGTCGGCCGAGTTCCCGGCCCAGGCCGGATTGCTTGTAGCCGCCGAAGGGCAATTCCGGATATCCCTCCATGAAAGTGTTTACCCAAACTGTTCCCGAGCGCACCCCGCGCGCGATGGTCATGCAGGTGTCGATATCTCGGCTCCAGACACCGGCAGACAAACCATAGGGCGTGTCATTGGCAATGTGCAACGCCTCTTCAATCGATTCAAAAACCAGCACCGTCAGGACCGGGCCGAATACTTCCTCGCGGGCGATCGGCATGTCGGGCCGGACGTCCGACACGATCGTGGGGTCGAGATAGTGGCCTGCACTGGCTGACAGCCCGGCCCCACCTGCGGCGACGGTTGC
>QGUU01000157.1 GCA_003242525.1 Pseudomonadota bacterium
GTCCAATGTCGCGCAGCTCGCGCTGTGGGTTGAGGACGCCTATACGGTGAAGCCGAAGCCCGCGCACCTCACCTATGTCTGCGCCCTGCCGCTCTATCACATTTTCGCGTTGACGGTGAACGCGCTCATGGGCATGCAGCAGGGAGCCTGCAATCTGCTGATCCCCAATCCGCGCGACATTCCGGGCTTTGTCAAGGAACTGGGAAAGCAGCCCTTCCATGTCTTCCCCGGCCTCAATACGCTGTTCAACGCGTTGCTCAACAACGAGGCGTTCCGCAAGCTCGATTTTTCCGCCCTGGCGCTCACTCTTGGCGGCGGCATGGCGGTGCAGAAAGCCGTCGCAGAGCGCTGGAAGGCCATTACCGGCAACCACATCACCGAAGGTTACGGACTCTCGGAAACCTCTCCGGTAGCGACGGCAAACAAGTGCAGCGAGGGCGAGTATACCGGCACGATCGGGCTACCCGTACCTTCGACCGAAATCTCCATTCGCGACGAGAATGGAAAACCACTGCCGCTTGGCGAGATAGGCGAGATCTGCATCCGCGGACCACAGGTCATGGCCGGCTACTGGAACCGACCGGACGAGACGGCCAAGGCAATGACGAAGGACGGCTTCTTCAAGTCCGGCGACATGGGCTTCATGGATGAACGCGGCTACACGAAGATCGTCGACCGAAAGAAGGACATGATCCTGGTTTCGGGCTTCAACGTCTATCCAAACGAACTGGAAGATGTGGTGGCTCGCCATCCGGGGGTGCTGGAAGTGGCGGCTGTCGGCGTGCCGGACGAGAAATCGGGTGAAGTGCCCAAGCTGTTCGTCGTGAAGAAGGACCCGGCTTTAACGGAAGAAGAACTTGCTGCCTACTGCAAGAAGAACCTGACGGGCTACAAACGTCCGAAATATATCGAGTTCAGGACCGAATTACCCAAGACTCCGGTCGGCAAGATTCTGAGGCGTGAACTGCGATCCTGACGTGTGGAAAAACGGACGGCAATCTCCGCTGGAGAATCCCTGCGCGACATTCGCACGTCTCCCTCCGCCGGCCAGGGTTCGAAAGCGCCCGCTCATGGCTGGTCAGCTACGGAGTTCTGCACTAGATGGCCGTTGACCGTTTCCCGGGCTGGCGTCCAGCCTTGTGGTTGTGCAAGGCGGTGCTGGCGCAATAGTCTTCACCGCCCTTCGATCTGACAGGGCAGGAAACTGTCTATTCTGCAACCGGCCTGGCGCCAGCCGTCCCGGAACGGATGTTCATTCCACCAGTACAAGGACTTCAGCATGCAGATCGGAATGATGGGGCTCGGCCGAATGGGCGCCAACATGGTGAGGCGCCTGATGCGGGCCGGCCACGAATGTGTTGTCTATGACATAAATCCCGAGGCGGTGGCTTCCCTCGTCGCCGAAGGCGCAACCGGAGCCTCCTCGCTCAATGAATTCGTTGCGAAACTGTCAAAGCCACGAACCGCGTGGCTGATGCTCCCAGCAGCAATCACCGCCAGGGTGGCGAGCGAGGTTGCGAGTCACCTGGAAGCAGGGGACACCATCGTGGATGGCGGCAATTCCCATTATCACGATGCCGTCGACCAGGCGGCGATACTGGCGCAGAAGGGCATCGATTTCATCGATGTCGGCACATCCGGCGGCGTATGGGGGCTGGAGCGCGGTTATTGCCTGATGATCGGGGGGCCGGAGGCTGCGGTGAAGCGGCTGGACCCGATCTTTGCCGCGCTCGCACCCGGAGCAGACCCCGGCACCAAGCCAGACAGGTCGCAGGGAACAGCACCCCTCGGTTATCTGCATTGCGGGCCGAGTGGCGCAGGTCATTTCGTCAAGATGGTGCACAACGGCATCGAATACGGCCTCATGGCGGCCTATGCCGAAGGCATGAACATCCTGAAGGCGGCCAATGCCGGCAATATGAAACGCGACGCGGACGCGGAAACCAGCCCGCTTCCGACCCCGCAATATTATCAGTTCGACATCGATCTGGCTCAGGTCGCCGAGGTCTGGCGGCATGGCTCCGTAATTGACTCCTGGCTGCTTGATCTCACTGCCGACGCGTTGAAGGACGACCCCGCTCTGGAAAAATTCACCGGACGCGTTTCCGACTCCGGCGAAGGACGCTGGACGCTGAAGGCCGCCATCGACACCGGGGTGCCCGCGCCCGTGCTTTCCTCCGCGCTGTTTGCGCGCTTTACTTCGCAAGGACAGTCGCTCTTTGCCGACAAGCTCCTGTCGGCCATGCGTTTGGCCTTTGGCGGTCATTTCGAGAAAAAGCCGGAAGCCTGAGGGAGCCTCCATGAACGAACCCCGATCCGACGTGCTGGTCCTGTTCGGCGCAACAGGCGATCTCGCCCACAAGAAGATTTTCCCGGCGCTTTACTCGATGGTCAGGCATGGCAGCCTCAACGAACCGGTCGTCGGGATCGCTTACGACGACTGGACGGTGGAGAAGCTGAGGGAGCGTGCCCATGACGGCATCAAGGCCGCTGTGGGGAAGGTCGATGAAAAGGCATTCGCGAAACTGGCCGGACTTTTGCACTACGTAAGCGGCGACTATCGAGATCAGACCACTTTCGACAAGCTGAAGGAGAAGCTGGCCGGCTTCAACCATCCGCTCCATTACCTTGCCGTCCCGCCTTCCATGTTTGAACCGGTCGTACAGGGGCTTGAACAGTCCGGCGGCGGACAAGGCGCACGCCTGATGGTGGAAAAGCCCTTCGGGCGGGACCTCCAGTCGGCGCGGTGGCTGAACCGGGTGCTGCACCTGGTCTTCGATGAGAAAGCCATCTTCCGCATCGACCACTATCTCGGCAAGGAAGCGATCCAGAACCTGCTTTATTTCCGGTTCGCCAATGCTTTCCTGGAGCCGATCTGGAACCGCAACTATGTCGAGAGCGTGCAGATCACCATGGCCGAGGATTTCGGCGTGGAGGGGCGAGGCAAGTTCTATGATGAGGTCGGCTGCATCCGCGACGTGGTGCAGAACCATCTGCTCAACGTGCTGTTGCTGCTGGCCATGGAGCCGCCCGTCAGCCAGCATGCCGACGATCTCATCGACGAGAAGGTGCAGGTGCTGAAGGCAGTACGGACGTTGACGACGGATGACGTGGTTCGCGGCCAATTCGACGGCTATCTGAAGGAACCGGGGGTGCGGCCCGATTCGACCGTGGAGACATTCGCCGCAGTGCGCCTGTTCGTGGATACATGGCGCTGGCAGGATGTCCCCTTCTTCATTCGCGCAGGCAAGAAACTTCCCGTCCGCGCGACCGAAGTGGTGGTGCAGTTCCGCCGTCCGCCCCTTGCCGTCTTCGACCAATTCAAGCGCAATCAGGGCAACTACGTGCGTTTCCGCATCAGTCCGGAGGTGGCTATTGGCATCGGCGCGCGCCGCAAGGTGCCGGGAGACGCGATGGTCGGCGAACAGGTGGAACTGACGGCGATGGACGATGCTGCAGGCGACATGGACCCTTATGAGAGGCTGATCGGCGATGCCATGAACGGCAACACCCAGCTTTTTACCCGCCAGGATGCCAGCGAGATCGCCTGGCGCATCGTGGGGCCGGTGCTGAACGCGGAGGAAAAGCCCTTCGTCTACAAGCCCGGCAGCTGGGGTCCCGTCGAGGCAATGAAGGAATTCTCGCCGCCAAATGGC
This sequence comes from Pseudomonadota bacterium, assembly GCA_003242525.1. Lineage (GTDB taxonomy): Bacteria > Pseudomonadota > Alphaproteobacteria > Rhizobiales > Rhizobiaceae > Mesorhizobium. The sequence continues at coordinate 3,657 of QGUU01000157.1, forward strand.
TGGATCGATCCAGCCAGGTGACCATCAGGCGCGAAAGCAGAAATCCCGTGTGAGCATGCGGTCCCGAATCGTCTTCAGGACCTTCGCGCGACATGCGTGAAAAGCGTCCCAAAATTCCCTTGGCGAAGAAAATCCACCTCGCTCGTGACGTGCCGTCTCCGCCCGGTCAGGCAACGGTTGCGGCTGGGCCGCGGGCGCTGCTATGCGGCATGCAATGACCAACGGAACCACGCCTGCCCCGCCCTTGCCGGACCTGCCGGTCACGGCCGTCCTGCCGCAAATCCGGACGGCACTTGAATCGTTCGGCGCAGCAATTCTGGTGGCGCCGCCTGGCGCGGGCAAGACCACCGTGGTGCCGCTCGGCCTGCTGGATGAAGCCTGGCGCGGGGATGGCCGCATCGTGCTGCTCGAACCCCGCCGTCTTGCCGCTCGGGCGGCAGCCAGGCGCATGGCGGCATTGCTTGGCGAAGACGTGGGCGACACGGTTGGCTATGCGATGCGCATGGAAAATCGCAGCTCTGCGCGCACGAAGATCCTTGTCGTTACCGAAGGCGTGTTGTCGCGGATGATCCTGGACGATCCGGAACTCAGCGGCGTCTCTGCCTTGATCTTCGATGAATTTCACGAGCGTTCGCTAGATGGCGATTTCGGCCTCGCGCTGGCACTGGATGTGCGCAGCGCACTGAGGCCGGACCTGCGCCTGCTCGTAATGTCCGCAACGCTGGACGGCGCGCGCGTGGCCAGGCTGCTGGAAGGAGCGCCGGTGATCGAAAGCGAAGGTCGTACCTTTCCGGTAGAGATACGCCATCGTGAGCGCAAGGCCGGCGAGCCGATCGAGGAGGCCATGGCAAGGGCGGTGCGGGATGCGCTGGCCGATGAGACAGGCTCGGTGCTCGCGTTTCTCCCGGGCCAGCGCGAGATCGAGCGCACGGCCGAGCAGCTGGAAGGCCGTCTCAGCGCAGACACCGACATCGTTCCGCTTTACGGCCAGCTCGACGGCAAGGCTCAGGACGCAGCGATCCGCCCTGCGCCGGCCGGTCGTCGAAAGGTCGTGCTCGCCACCTCGATCGCCGAGACCTCGATCACCATCGACGGCGTGCGGATCGTCATAGATTCGGGGCTGTCGCGCCTGCCAAGATACGAACCCGCCGCAGGACTTACCCGCCTGGAAACGGTGCGCGTCTCGAAAGCGTCGGCCGAGCAGCGCGCCGGACGCGCCGGGCGTACGCAGCCCGGCATCGCCATCCGCCTCTGGCGGGCTGAGCAGACTGCGGCGCTCCCTGCGCATACGCCTCCAGAAATCCTGGAAGCGGACCTTTCCGGGTTGTTGCTGGATTGCGCCGCGTTCGGCGTCAGCGACCCGGCATCGCTCCGCTTCCTGGACGCCCCGCCCGCGCCCGCCTTGGCGGAGGCGCGGGCATTGCTGACCACTCTGGGCGCTCTCGACGAAGCAGGCCGGCTTACCGAAACCGGGGCAGCAATGCGGAGATTGGCGCTGCCTGTCCGGCTTGCCCACATGGTCGCCGAAGCCGCAAGAACTGGCGACGCATCGCAGGCCGCACAGATTGCCATGCTTCTGACCGAGCGGGGGCTGGGCGGCGACTCGACGGATTTGGAACTGCGGCTTATGCGGTTGCAGACGGACAGGTCTCCCCGTGCCGTTGCGGCGCGACGACTGGCGGAAAGGCTGGCGCGGACGGCCGGCCCGGGCACCGCTTCGACCGCTGCTTCGCCCGCGTCGGAGGCAGTCGAGACATCAGGTATCGGCGCGCTCCTTCTTCATGCCTGGCCCGATCGCGTGGCCAGAGCCCGCGGAGAGCGCGGCCGTTTCATTCTCGCCAGCGGGTCAGGCGCTATGCTGGACGCCACCGACCCCTTGGCCGGGGAGCCCTATCTCGTCGTGGCAGAACTGCAAGGCCGGGCACAGAACGCGCGCATCACGGCAGCGGCAGCGGTTTCGGAAACGGACATCCGCTCGCGGTTGGCCCGGCGCATTGAGACCCGCCGCGAAACCGCCTTCGACCCGGGACGGCGCACGGTGCGCCTGCGCGAGACCGCCCGACTCGGCGCCATCCTGCTTTCGGAGCGGATGCTGCCTGCGCCTTCGGGCGAAGAAGCCAATTCTGCGATCCTGGATGCCATCAGGACACACGGCCTGGAGCTGCTGCCATGGAACAAGGAGAGTGAAGCGCTGCGCCGCCGCCTTGCCTGGCTGCACCGGGCCTTGGGGCCGCCCTGGCCCGATATGTCGGATGCCGCGCTTAACGAACGGTTGGACGAATGGCTTGCGCCTTACCTGACCGGCGAGGCCTCACTTGCCTCGATCCGGCCAGGCGCCCTTGCGGAAGGTCTGATGGTGCTGGTGCCGCACGAACTTCAACGCAAGCTGGGCACGCTTGCACCCAGCCATTTCGATGCTCCCTCCGGCAGTCGCATTCCTATCCGCTACGACGATGAGGCGCCGGTACTGGCGATCCGCGTCCAGGAGTTGTTCGGCCTGGACCGACACCCGGCCATTGCCGGCGGAGCCGTGCCGCTGACGCTGGAGCTGCTCTCGCCG
>QGUU01000651.1 GCA_003242525.1 Pseudomonadota bacterium
AGGGGCTGTACTGTCCGCACGCCTGCGGCCCCGAAGCGGCATGGGCCGGCGAAACACTGGATATTCTGGCGCCGCGCAGCCTGATCGCCATCGCCAATCATTTCCGGGGCACGCAGGTTCTGTCGCGGCCGGAACCGGGCGTGCGCCGCATTGCGCAGGATCTGCCGGATCTCGCCGACATAAAGGGTCAGGAAAGCGCCAGGAGGGCGCTGGAGGTTGCGGCGGCTGGTGGGCACAATCTCTTAACGTTATGCTACATTAATTTCACGATTAGCATCAAACAGCGAGTTTGATGTGAGATTGATACACGCACACCTCGTGCTGGCCGAAACCACCGATGCCGCAAGGCGTGGGTGAAATGCGGAGCGGCGTTCTGTCGGGGCAAATCGCGGCGATCTGCATCAGCGCCTGACCGCAACGGTGGTGATGCTCCGGCGCAACCGGGCAGCGCGCAATCGGCAACGGGCGCAACGGCCGCGGCATGATGTGCAGGCACGGCAGGTCGAATCCCCGGAAACGTACGCGGCACCTGATCAAACTTGGCGGTCTCGTCGTCATGCGCGAGGCGTCTGGACAAAACTCGGAAACATGGCATTCGAGGCCGAACAAGCAGACGCGCAACGGTTGGAGGCGCAGCACGATCGCGCGTGATCTATGGCGGACGGCGCGGAGACCCTTTGCTACCGCAGTGCTTCTGCACGAGAACAATGTGATTCTGCGATCTCAAGGGCTCGAACCAGCTCATACCTAAGGCTGGATCTTTTGCATTCGTGGGATGTCGGCTATGAGGACGCGGCCGCATTCCGCCGCATCTTCAAGCGCATCGTCCACGTCACGCCGGGGGCCTATCGCCGGAGGTTCAGCCATCCCAACTTCACTTGAAGACAGGTGTTGAGAATGTCTGTTCTCGTTCTATCGGGGGATGATATATTTGACAAACCAAGGGATCGAGGAACATGAAACGAGATTGGACCGATAGCCGATTCAATCTGTCGCATTCCCCGCGCAAGCTTTGATGAGTCAAGCTGCCTCCCCGCCAAGCTAGGAAGGTAGCCATGGCTTCGCTCGGTCTATGGGCGGTTCGTCTATTACGGCGACTGCCGCAATGGAGCATCCTGCCGCCACCGCTATTGACAGCGGTGGCGCGATGCGCATGACGCTATACGACTAGTCAGCGCTCTTACGGTAGTCGGCCAGGTCTCGCCTTTGCATCAGCCTGCCCAGTCCAGTTGCCCGTTGCGGTGGCAATTCAGGATTTTGCAGCGCTCGCTCATAATCGAACTCTACACCGGTAAGGGCGCTGTAGATTGCCAGTCCGACGGCCTGTGCCATAATAGGAGGCAGGGCATTGGCGATCTGTCTTTTTTGAACCTTCTTTTGCTTGTCGGACCTCTCAGATCCCGCGAATTCCCAATCGTCCGGAAAGCCTTGCAGGCGAGCTCCCATTGCCAGTGTGAACTTGAATGGTTTGTTCACCGGATGCCCGGGAGGAGGGGCCTTGTCCGCCATCCCATTCGGATCAATGCCCATGTCAAGCCAGTCTTTAATCCTGAGGTTGGCTGAAAAGGATTGCCGGCCGCTTCGCTCTGACCCGCCAACGATGGTCGATCCACGGCGATTCGCATAAACGCGGGCCCAGGTTTCAGCCCTTTCCCTTTCCCAGCCATTGGACATCACGATGTCGAGAAGCGACTCGCCCACCGTCTTCTCCCACGCGGGGAAAACCGGAGGCATCCTGAAC
>QGUU01000158.1 GCA_003242525.1 Pseudomonadota bacterium
AGGCAAGCCTGGCCGCCGATTTCATCATCACGCGATGGAAGGAGTGCCTGATTTTGCGTCCCTCGGCAGAAAATGTCATGCGTACAGCCATCGCCGGCCGGTCCTCGCCCTCGCGCAGGGAGCAAAGGTCGTTTGAAATGCGTTCGGGCAACATTGGCACGACGCGGTCGGGGAAATATACGGAATTGCCGCGCTTCAGCGCTTCGCTGTCCAAAGGCGAGCCCGGTTTCACATAGGCCGCCACGTCCGCGATGGCCACTGTGACGATGAAGCCGCCAGGGTTGTTCTCGTCGTCGTCGGGTTGTGCAAAGACGGCATCGTCATGGTCCTTGGCATCAGCGGGGTCTATGGTCACCAGCGGCAGGTCGCGCCAGTCCTCGCGGCTGCCGGCCGCAACCGGCGCGAGTGCCTCAGCCTCTGCCAGCACATCGGGCGGGAAGACGTGCGGGATGTCATGCGCATGGATGGCGATCATGGAGACCGCCTTCTCGCTGGTCAGCGAGCCGAGCACCTGGAGCACCTTGGCCCTCGGCAGGCCGTAACGCGGGGAGCGCGCTGGCTCAACCTCGACAAGGTCGCCATTCCTGGCACCGTTCCGGAACGCCTCGTCAACGACCAGTTCCGGCTGGCGTCGCTCCACCGGCTCGATTCGGAAGGTGCCGTCCTTCAGCACCCGAAAGACCCCGAGGACCGCTTCCGAGCGCTTCTCGAAAATCTTTATCACCCGCGCGGTGTAGGCTGGGCCAGCCGGCTCGTCCGTGGGAAAGGTTTTCGCCAGGACCCGGTCGCCGACGCCCGCGGCAGCACCGTTGCCGCGAGACTGCCGGATTGCCACGACTGGCGGAACCGCACCCTCATAGTCGGCCGGCCTGGCAAGCAGGCCACCTTCCGGGTCGCGACCGTATATTTCCAGTACCGTCACATGGGGCAGGGCTCCTGGACGAATGTGCCGCTTGCGCTTCTTTTCCAGCAAGCCCTCATCCTGCAGGTCGCGCAGGAGGTCCTTCAGCCAGATGCGGTCATCGCCACGCAGCGAGAACGCCTTGGCGATCTCGCGCTTTCCTGATCTATCCGGGTTCTCCGCAATGTAGCGCAGGATCTCGTCGCGCGAAGGCCGGTACTGATCCTTGCCGCGACGGGTATCGGCAGCGCGCGGATCGCCTGGGTGCCTTCCGATCCTGCGCGCCAAGACGTTATCCTTTCTTCGCGGTCGTTTTCCTTGCCGCTGCCTTGCGTGCTGGCTTGCGGCCGCCACCCTTTGCCTGCTTTTCGGCGATCAGGGCCAGTGCCTCATCCAGCGTCACCGATTGCGGATCCTTGCCACGTGGAAGCGTGGCGTTGACCTTCTCCCAATTCACATAGGGCCCGTAGCGGCCGTCGCGAACAGTTATTTTTCCGCCGTCCGGATGGTCCCCGAGTTCCTTCAACGCGGCCGGCGTGCCTCCGTTGCGGCCATTGCGGCCCTTCGCCTGCTTTTCGGCAAGCACGGAGACTGCGCGGTTAAGACCGATGGAAAACACATCCTCGATCGACTCGAGATTCGCATAGGTGCCGTCGTGCAGCAGGAACGGCCCGTAGCGGCCGAGCCCGGCGGAAATCATTTTCCCGGTTTCGGGATGCTTGCCCACATCGCGCGGGAGCGAAAGCAGGGCCAGCGCTCGCTCGTGATCTATCGACTCGGCCGTCCAGCCCTTTGGCAGGCTGGAGCGTTTTGCCTCCTTGCCTTCGCCACGCTGGACATAAGGGCCGAAACGTCCGGAGCGCAGGGTGATTTCCTCGCCCGTATACGGGTCCTTCCCGAGTACCTTGGTCCCGTCCTCGATCGCGCCGGCCTCGCCATGGCCGTTTGCAGCGTCGCCAAGCTGGCGAGTATAGCCGCATTCGGGATAGTTCGAGCAGCCGACGAAGGCCCCATATTTGCCGAGCTTCAGCGAAAGCTGGCCATTGCCGCATTTCGGGCAGCTGCGCGGGTCCGATCCGTCCTCACGGGCGGGGAAAACGAGCGGAGCGAGTTGCTCATTGAGCGCGTCCAGCACGTCGGACACGCGCAGCTCCTTGATTTCGTCCACGGAGGCCGAAAAATCCTTCCAGAAATCGCGCAATACGTCCTTCCAGGCGAGTTTCCCATCGGAGATCTCGTCCAGTTTTTCCTCTAGGGAAGCCGTGAAATCGTACTCGACATATTTCTCGAAGAAACTTTCTAGGAAAGCGGTCACCAGCCTGCCCTTGGCTTGCGGTACCAGGCGGCGCCGGTCGATGGCGACATAGTCGCGGTCCTCAAGCGTCTTCAGCGTTGCTGCATAGGTCGAGGGCCTGCCGATGCCCAGTTCCTCCAGCTTTTTGATGAGTGCCGCCTCCGAATAGCGCGGCGGGGGCTCGGTCATGTGCTGGGTGGCATTGATTTTTTCGCGCGAAAGCTGTTCGCCCTGGCCGATTTCCGGAAGGCGGCGGTTTTCTTCGTCCTCCGAATCCTCTTCCTTCTGGTCGGTATAGGCGGCGATGAAGCCGTCGAAGCGGATTACCGAACCGACGGCGCGCAGATTGGCGCTGCGCTGGCCGTTCACGGCTTCGATCTCGACGGTGGTCCGCTCTATCTCCGCCGCGTTCATCTGGCTGGCGATGGCGCGCTTCCAGATCAGTTCATAAAGGCGCGCCTGGTCGGCATCCAGATATTGCCTTACTGAAGCGGGCGTGCGGAAGAAATCCGTTGGGCGGATGGCCTCGTGCGCTTCCTGCGCATTCTTGGCCTTGGCCGAGTAGAAGCGCGGCTTTTCCGGCAGGTAGCTGTCGCCGAACTCCTTGCTGATCGCGGCGCGCGCGGCAGAGATGGCTTCCGGCGCCATCTGGACGCCGTCCGTACGCATATAGGTAATGAGGCCGACAGTCTCGCCGCCTACGTCAAGCCCTTCATAAAGCCGCTGCGCCACCTGCATCGTGCGATTGGCTGAAAAGCCGAGGCGCGAAGAGGCTGCCTGCTGCAATGTCGAGGTGGTGAAGGGCGGGGCCGGGTTGCGCTTTGTCGGCTTGGCCTCGACAGACAACACGCGGAAGCTTGCGCCTTCCAGCATGGCCTTGATGTCGTCGGCCTGCTCCTTGCTCCTGATGTCGAGTTTCTGAAGCTTCCTGCCTTCATAGGCCGTCAGCCTGGCCTCGAAAGTCTCGTTTCGAGGCGTGCCGAGGATGGCGGCGATATTCCAGTATTCCTCGCGGACGAACCGTTCGATCTCCGCCTCGCGTTCGCAGACCAGCCTGAGCGCCACCGACTGGACGCGCCCGGCCGAGCGCGCGCCGGGCAGCTTGCGCCACAGAACCGGCGAGAGTGTGAACCCGACCAGATAGTCCAGTGCCCGGCACGCCAGTTAGGCATCCACCAGCGGCGCATCGATCTGGCGCGGATTGGCCATCGCTTCGAGGACGGAATTCTTGGTGATGGCATTGAAGACGACGCGGCTGACTTTCTTGTCCTTTAGCGCCCGCTTCTGCTTCAGCACCTCCAGCACGTGCCACGAAATTGCCTCGCCCTCGCGGTCAGGGTCTGTGGCCAGGATCAGCCCATCCGCCTCCTTCACCGCCCTGGCAATGTCCGTCAGTCTTTTGGCGGAGGCGCTGTCCACCGCCCATGACATGGTAAAATCCTCGTCAGGCCGCACCGAGCCATCCTTGGCCGGAAGATCGCGGACATGGCCGAAGGAGGCCAGAACCTTGTAGTTCCGTCCCAGATACTTGTTGATTGTCTTCGCCTTGGCCGGCGACTCGACAACGACGACGTCCATGCCATGCCTGTCATGCTGTGAAGCGGCAGCAAGGAGTCACTGCCTTTGATAATGCTGTCAGCTTGCCGTCAAATGGCTGGCCTTTTCGGTGCGGTCAAGAGGCAGGCGAAAAACCGAAGGTCGCAACCTACAACTTTTAAGAGATGTTAACTTGCGTATTGCAACCTGAAATGTATGAACTAAAGTCGTTCGGAAATGAGTCGAACTTGTTCCAGCGAGCGCTCGTCCTTTGGGCGAGTGAGGGGTTCTTCGCTGCATTGTGTGGAGGAGACTATATGCGGCCGGTCTTTATCAAGCGGCGAACCGAAATTCTCGACTATATGCAGTCGATGCTCGGCCAGTTGCGCACAATGGCCGAGGCCGAACGCTGCGACATGCTCGCCTATCTTATCGAGATGGCCTACGTGGAGGCGTCCGACATCATCCGCGGCGAACGGCCGGCGCGAATTCAGCAGGCCCGCAGGCGAGACGTGGCCTGACGGCGCTTGTGGCGCCTCAACGAGCCGGCTCGTTCCGAGACATTCATTGGGCCAGAAGCGGCAGCTCTTGCCGCCGTCATCGGGCTCTGCTTCCTTCGTGCCCATGCAGAGCCCCTCATCCTTCCGCGGCCCCGTCTTCATGATACTCTCGACCGGGTCTTATATCGTCAACGACACGTTGATGAAGCTCGCCACCGGCGGGCTGCCGCCCTACGAGGTCCTGTTCCTGCGCGGTGCCGCGGCGACCCTGTGGGGTCTTCCGCTCCTGTTCCTGCTCGGCTACGGGCGGCAGTTCGCACTCATGGCCGAAAGGCGAGTCCTGACGAGGAATTTGTTCGAGACGGGAGCCATCCTGGCCTATGTGGTGGCTCTCGCCAACATGCCGATTGCCGATTCGACTGCCTTGGGCCAGGTCACGCCGCTGCTGGTGCTGCTTGGCGCGTCCTTGCTGTTCGGCGAGCGTATCGGCGCCTTGCGGATGGCGCTGATTGGCTGCGGATTCGCGGGCGCGCTGATGATCGCCCAGCCAACCATGCAGGGTATTTCCATCTACGCGCTGCTTGCGCTCGCCAATGCTGCGTTGGCGGCGGCTCGTGACCTTGCTGGCCGGCGCGTGGCCGCAGACGTGCCTGGCATGATCGTGGCGATTTCGGCTGTTCTGGTGGTCCTGGCCGGAGCCGGTATTGCGCATCTCGCAACGGAGCGATGGATAACGCCGAGTCCCTATCATCTCGCTCTGATGGCGGGCGCGGGCTTCTTCCTGATCTTCGGCCACTTCTTCATCTTCATGGCCTATAGGGTCGGGCCTACCAGCGTCGTCGCGCCGTTTTATTATTGTTTCACCGTCTGGGCCGTCATTTCGGGGCTGGTGGTGTTTGGCGAGCTTCCGAACATGCTGGCGGTTGGGGGAATCCTCCTGGTTGTCGGGAGCGGCCTTGCGATCGTGCTGCTCAATGAGCGCAAGCGCAGGCTGGCAGTGGTTGCGTGAAATCACCCGCGAGGTGCGGCAGTGCGGCGCGCCCAAGCGATGGTGATTGGCGCTTCCGCCCGCTCATGACTATATCGCGGGCGCTATCAGGAGCGACACATGGCTTTGGACATCGGCTACGTCAGCGCTGTGGGGGCAGGGGCCCTATCCTTTCTTTCGCCCTGCGTGCTGCCGCTCGTGCCACCCTATCTCTGCTACATGGCCGGCGTTTCAATGGACGATTTCCGCGGCGAGCAGGGAGTGACGGCGCGCGCCGGTGCACGCGGCGCGTTGGTGACGGCCTCAGTCGCTTTCGTCCTGGGATTCTCTACCGTTTTCGTTGCACTCGGAGCCGGCGCCTCGACGATCGGCCGCCTCCTGCGGGTGTGGCAGGAACCGCTCGCCTTTGTCGCGGGCATTCTAATCATTCTCATGGGGCTGAACTTTCTCGGAATCCTGAAGATTCCCCTGCTGTCGCGGGAGGCTCGTTTCCAAAGTCGCGGGCGACCCGCCAGCTATGCGGCGGCCTATGTAATGGGGCTCGCCTTCGCTTTTGGCTGGACGCCCTGCATCGGTCCGGTGCTGGGCCCCATATTGACGCTGGCCGGAGGGCGCGAAACGGTCGGCGAAGGCGCTCTGCTGCTGGCAGCCTACTCGCTGGGGCTTGGCATTCCCTTTCTCATAGCCGCGCTGTTCTCCGGCGGCTTCATGCGGTTCCTGCAGAAATTCCGCGTTCATCTCGGCCGGGTCGAAAAGGCCATCGGCGCGCTGCTGGTGGTGGCCGGAATATTCTTCCTCACTGGCGGTGTGCAGGCAGTCTCCTATTGGCTCTTGGAGAATTTCCCTCTTCTGGGGCAGCTTGGATAGCTTTTCGAAACGGCCGCATTGGTGAAGCGCGGCGCCGATGGTAGAAGGCGTCGCATCCGAATCCGTCAAACAGGCTCCATCCATGAC
>QGUU01000652.1 GCA_003242525.1 Pseudomonadota bacterium
TTCCATTACCTTGTCGCGTTCTTCCAGATAAAAGAGCCCCACCACAGGAGCACGCATCGCAGCGCCATTGCCGAAAGAGCCGTCGGGATAGATGGCGCGGTTGGCGACGCGCCAGTCTTCTCGCCGAGCAATGCGTTTCAGTAATCTTGCCGCTCCAGGACCGTATCCTCGGCTCCAGCGATAACTGGCGGCAAACCTGCGTGCGAGGTTGTCTAGGTCGGCGCCGTCGGTTTCGATGAGCCACTGCGCCAGATCGAGCGCCATGTGGGTGTCGTCGGTCCAGCGTCTCTCGCCTTGTCGCGTCCGGCCAATCAGACGCCAAACAAGTCGCTCCGGCAGGCGTCCCTCATACGGCGCGCCGAAAGCGTCGCCACGGGCAAGCCCAAGTAAGCAACCCAAACATTGATCTTCGGTCATCTCGATAAGTCCCCTGGCAAGGCAACGGCTTCCGCGCCGAACACAAGGGGCAATCGCCGGGAACTCATCCGCCTCCCGACGAACAGCAAACCTCAACACCGGCGGGAGCCAGTATCCTCGCCTTCACCCCGCTTACAACGGCGGGCGCCCGGTGTGCCGGAAGCTGTCCGTTCCTTCCGTGGACGTTCCACCGCGAGCGCATGCCAAGGCCTTACATCGCGCGATTCCCTGGCCGAAACGCGGCCGGCGCCTTTTGACGCCACCGGCCGCCGCAATGGATAAGAACTCCCATTCCGTTAGGTATGCACCAACTGCGTGAAGCCGCCGTGAGCCATGCGCTGATAATCAAGAAGCGGCTTCTCTGGATCCATTAGTTCTTGGAGGCGAGGATCCGCCATGATCTTCTCGTTCACTTGGTCTCGGTGTTCCTGAGATTCAAAAACCGCCCAGGCAAAGATCACGGTTTCCTCGGGCTTCGCTTGGACGAGTTGCAGAAACGAGGCGTGCCACTGCTCATCTGCTTGCAAGTCATCGCCGACGCATTCCCAATAATCGAGTGCGCCGTGTTCTTTCCAAATAAGCGCCGCCTTCTCGGCAATGCGGCGATACTCGTCGATGCGATCCTTTGCCACGGGGAACACCCAGCCGTCGATGTATCGACCCGTAGAGGATTTCTGGTCAATGAAGGAAGGGACTACCGTTGAATGGCGAGCGAACTGTCCGCCACGCACCGAGACGACACCTCCTGGGGCAGGCCCAGGGATCGGAGCGAGGCCATTGTAGCACGAGGTGGCGAGCGATGCGCAGGTGATCGCTTAAGCGACTGAGCGGCGCCAGCACGCAGAGAAACAAGTAGAGGCGGCAGACTACGGCTCAAGTCCGGGTTGCAAGATGAGTTGGTGTCGTGGTGGGGTGTTCTTGATTCTTCGAATGCAGAAGCGACTTGCGTGGCAGAGTGGACGGGAGCCCCAGCTTAAGGCAAAGGGCCGCAGAGTGCGGCGCCTTTTGATTTTGCGTATCTGGTAATTGGGCTACATCTTAACCCCAATGCGGTCCTTGCCGACCCAGGGGCGGAGGACTTCGGGAATGCTGATGGAGCCGTCTTCCTCTTGGAAGTTCTCGAGAATGGCGATCAGGGCGCGGCTGATGGCTACCGCAGTGCCGTTGAGCGTGTGGACGTAGTGCGTCCCTTTTTCGCCCTTGATCTTGTAGCGAATGTCCAGGCGGCGGGCCTGGTAGTCGGTGCAGTTGGAGGTGCTGGTTACTTCGCCCCATTCACCGCCGTCGCCGCGGCCGGGCATCCAGGCTTCCAGGT
>QGUU01000653.1 GCA_003242525.1 Pseudomonadota bacterium
CTTCCCGTCGGAACGCAGCGTCGACTGGCCTATGTCCGGGCCGAGCGTCACCGTCGCGACGTCACGGACATGTGTCGTGCCGTCGATGACGATGGCCTCGAATTCCTCCGGTGTGGTGACATCGGCGGTGGTGCGCACGATCAGATCCTGGTTGGAAGTCTTGATCGAGCCGCCGGGCGTGTCGAACGCCACCGAGGAAAGCGCGTTGCGCAAGTCCGCGACCGTGTAGCCAAGAGCGGCAAGCTTTGCCTGGTCCACGTCGATACGGAAGATCTTCTCGCGGTCGCCATAGACCTGCACGTCGGCAACTCCCGGCACCGCGGCAAGCGTGTCTTCGATCTGATCTTCGACCACGGCCGTCATGTCCTCCACCGACATGGTGTCGGAGGTCACCGCCAGGCGCATCACGGCGTCCGAGTTGGCGTCGGCCTTGATGATGCGGGGTGCCTCGGCGTTGTCCGGCAGCGCATTGGCGACGCGGCCGATCGCGTCACGCACGTCCGAGGCCGCCACGTTCAAATCCACGCCGTCGTTGAACTCGATGGTGACACGGCTGCGGCCGAAGGAAGAGGTCGAGGAGATCGACTTCACGCCCGAAACGCGCGCCACCGCACCCTCGACAATGTCCGTCACCTCACGGTCGATCGTTTCGGCCGCGGCACCGGCGAAATCGGTGGTGACGGATATGACGGCCCGATCGACGTCCGGCAGTTCGCGCACCTCCACGCCGTAGAAAGCGGCAAGACCAGCCACCGCAATCAGCGTGTTCAGAACCAGCGCCAGAACCGGACGGCGAATGAAGAGCGCGGTCAGGCTGTTGTCGCTGTTGCCTGGGCTCATTTCCGTCATGTGGCCGGCCTTGTCATGAGTTTGCTGCCTCGGCGGCCTGCTGCTGGGCGCTTCCGCGATTGACCAGGCTGCCTTCGCGGACGCTCTGGACACCTTCGGTCACGACAAGGTCGCCACCGACTATTTCGGCGTCCACGAGCACTTCGTCAGTGTTGCGCTGGACAATGCGGACCGGCAGCCGGGTCGTCCTGCCGTCCTTGACCACCCAGATGAACGCGCCGTCTGTCCCCCATTGTACCGCCAGCGGGCTTACGGCCGGGTAGGTCTCTCCGGCAAACTTCATCGTGACCTGGAAGGCCATGCCTGCCCGCAGGGAATCGGCGGGATTCTGGATTGTCGCCTGCACCCATAGCGTGCGGCTCTTTTCGTCAACGCGGTTGTCGATGGCAGTGATGACGCCCTTGAAAACGTCCTTCGGGCTTGCCAACGCCGTTGCCACCAGTTCGCTGCCTATGCTGACGGCCGCCGCAAACCGTTCGGGGATCCACAGATCGACGAGGATCGCGGAACGGTCATCAACCGTGGCAACTGCAGTCGAGCTGCTGACGTAGTTTCCAGCGGAAAGGGGGAGAATGCCAACGATACCGGGGATCGGTGAAACCACCGACCGTCGATCAAGTTCGACCTGCGCCTCATGGACGGTGAGTTCGGCGTTGCGCAACTCCAGCTCGGCGTCGCTGAGCTGCACCGCGGTTGCAGCGTTCGAGGCGCGCAGCGTACGCAAACGCTCCACCCTGGCGCGGGCATCATCCCGTGCCGCCAGTGCCTTCTGGAGCGCAATCTCCTCGACCTCGGAATCCAGCGTGGCGATGACCTGGCCGGCTTCGACATGCGCGCCGGATTCCACCAGGAATTCCTTCAGCCGGCCGGACGTGTAGGGC
>QGUU01000159.1 GCA_003242525.1 Pseudomonadota bacterium
AAATGTGTATAAAAGCAGACCAATATCGTCACCTTTACCCCGGCCACGGGCCATACCGGGGCGGCCGGCTTCACCTATGCGATCTCCGACGGTCGCGGCGGCACGGCATCGGCCAATGTCGCGCTCAATGTGACGCAACCCACCCAGAGCCTTTTCGCGGCCAATGCCACCCCTGCCATTCTCTCCGACCCTGAAGCCAAGTCGGTCGAGCTTGGGATGAAGTTCACCTCATCCGTGGCCGGGTCGGTGGTCGGCGTACGCTTCTACAAGGGACTGCAGGACACGGGTACGCATACGGGCAGTCTGTGGACGAGCACAGGGACCCTGCTTGCCACGGTCACTTTCACGAACGAAACCGCGAGCGGCTGGCAGGCAGCGAACTTCTCGAGTCCGGTGCAGATATCTGCCGATACGACCTATGTCGTGTCCTACCATTCGAACGGGCATTATGCGGCCAACAACAACTACTTCACAGAGCCGGTGACGAACGGGCCGTTGACGGCGCCATCGAGCGCTTCCAGCGGCGGCAACGGCGTCTACGCTTACGGCAGCAGCAGCTTGTTCCCCACCAACAGCTACAATGCGTCGAACTACTGGGTCGACGTGCTTTTCACCGCGCAACTGGCCGCATAGGAAAGGAAATACGATGCATGACGAACTTTACGCCGACGGCATCGGCGAGATCACGGTCAGCGGAACGACCGTACGCATCGATCTGGTCAGCCTCTCGCCAACCGAGCGTGACCAGAACAACGCGCCAAAGGCGGTGTTCCGTCAACGCATCGTCATGTCGGTCGAAGGCTTCGCCAACAGCGCCGAGCTCATGCAGAAAGCACTGCAGGGACTGATCGATGGCGGTGCGATCCACCGTACACCCGCGCCAGGGACCGCGCATCATGGGCCGGACGTGAGACAGAACGGCTCGCCGAACTTCAGTTGATCTTCGCTCGGGGGGCGGCTGGAAATGGTTACGCCGCAGCAGACGGGGCTCCACTGCCTTGCCGCGGTGTTGCGACACCATGGGCTGAACTCCAGCCCGGAGCGGCTGGCGGCGGACTACGCCGTCGGCAGTGAGCCTGTCTCCACTGCAGTGATGCTGCGCATGGCGCGGGAAGCAGGGCTGCGCGTGCGCCGAGCCAGGTTTGGACGCGCCGAACTGGCCAGGTTGGGCGGCGCCTATCCCGCCCTGGCTCTTCTCGAGAACGGCAATTGGGTCGTTGTGCTTGGAGCCGGGCAGAGCCAACAGGGCGAGGACATCGTCCACCTTTTCGATCCGCTCGCCGCGCGCCCCGAAAGCCTCGTCCTGCCGCTGGAGCAGTTCTGCAAAAGCTGGCGGGGCGAACTGGTTCTGGCCAAGCGCAGCTATGCATTTAACGATCCGGACCAACCCTTCAGCTTCCGCTGGTTCCTGCCGGAAATCACGCGCCAGCGACGGCTTTTCCTGGACGTGGCCGTGGCAGTGCTGTTTCTGTACGCGCTTGGGCTGGCGACGCCGATATTCTTCCAGCTGGTCATTGACAAGGTGCTCGTGCACCAGAGCTATTCCACGCTCTATGTGCTCTCTGCCGGTGTCGGCGTCGCGCTGCTTTTTGATGCCGCCTTTGTCTTTCTGCGGCGCTATCTGCTGATCTTTGCCACCAACCGCATCGACATCAGGATAGCGACCCGCACCTTCAAGCACCTGCTCGACCTGCCGATCACCTTCTTCGAGCAGGGCTCGGCCGGCGTGCTGGTCAAGCACATGCAGCAGGCAGCGCGCATCCGCGAATTCATGACTGGCCGCCTGTTCCTGACCCTTCTCGATGCCCTTTCGCTTTTCGTGTTCGTACCGGTGCTGTTTTTCTACAGCGCCCGGCTCTCTGTCATGGTGCTCCTGTTCAGTGCCCTGATAGCCGTTGTGGTTGCGTTGATGGTTGGCCCCTTCAAGCGCCGCCTGCGTGCCCTTTATGAAGCCGAAGGCGCGAGACAGGGCCTTTTGGTCGAAACCGTCCACGGCATGCGCACGGTCAAGTCGCTGGCAATGGAGCCATTGCAGCGCAAAGTATGGGACGACCGCTCGGCCCAGAGCATCGCCACCCGCTTCCACGTCGAGAAGATCTCCACTCTGGCGCAATCGGTGACCGGCCTGATGGAGAAGTTGATGAGCGTCGCCATTGTCGGCTTCGGTGCGCTCCTGGTGTTCGAAGGCGAGATGACGGTCGGCGCGCTGGTCGCTTTCAACATGCTTGCCGGCCGCGTGTCGGGGCCGCTCACCCAGATCGTCACGATGGCGCACGAATACCAGGAGGTCGCCCTTTCGGTTCGTATGCTGGGGCAGGTCATGAACCAGAAGGTGGAACGCGGCGGCCGCACCGACGGGCTGAGGCCCCCTGTCACCGGGGATATCGAATTCCGGAACGTCTCGTTCCGCTACGGACCCGACCTGCCCTGGGCGCTGGACAACATCTCGTTTTCTATCCAGGCCGGAAGCATCTTCGGCGTGGTTGGCCGCAGCGGCTCGGGCAAGACCACGGTGACACGCCTCATCCAGGGCCTATACCCGGTCCAGCAGGGCACGATCCGCATCGGCGAACATGATTTGCGCGAGATCGATCTCGCGCATTTGCGCAAGAGCGTCGGCGTGGTGCTTCAGGACAATTTCCTTTTCCGCGGTACCGTACGGGAGAACATCGCAGCCGCCAAACCCGATGCCACCTTCGAGCAGGTAGTGAGGGCCGCCAAACTGGCGGGTGCCGACGAGTTCATCGAGCAGTTGCCGCGCGGCTTCGACACCATGATCGAGGAGAACGCCGAGAACCTGTCGGGCGGCCAAAAGCAGCGCCTTTCGATCGCCCGCGCCCTGATCAACGATCCGCGCATCCTGATTTTCGACGAGGCGACCAGCGCGCTCGACCCGGAGAGCGAGATGATCGTCAGGCAGAGCATACGCGGCATCGCCGAGGGTCGCACCGTCATCATCGTCTCTCACCGGCTTTCGACCCTTGCCGACGCAAGGGCAATTCTGGTGATCGACAAGGGCCGCCTCGCCGATATGGGCGCGCACGACCAGTTGCTTTCCCGCTGCGCCCCCTACCGGCATCTGTGGAACCAGCAAATGAGGTTGGCCGGATGAAGAAGTCGCGCGCCAAGCTTGCTCTGGCGAAAACGGAGGGACCTGCGCCCGCACCGGCCGAACCGCCTGTTCTCAAGCTCGTTCCACCGGTGCGTGATCCGATTGTCCTGGAGTTCCAGCCTGATGCGGCCGAACTTGAAGAGCGGCCGCCGCCAAGACTGGCGCGACTGACGCTGCTCGCCGTGGTCCTGGTACTCGCCAGCGCCATTCTGTGGGCCTCGGTTTCGAGCATCGACGAGATCATCGTTGCGCCCGGCAAGCTGGTGACGACGCGCCCGACGCTCGTCGTACAGCCGTTGGAAACGGCGATAATCCGTTCAATAGACGTCAAGATCGGGGACACCGTGCATGCGGGGCAGAGGCTCGCCTCGCTGGACCCTACCTTCGCCAGCGCCGACAGTGAGCAATTGAAGGGCAGGATTCAGGGGTTCGATGCGCAGATCAACCGCATCAGTGCCGAACTCGACGGGCGTCCCTTTGCGGCCGGCCCGGATGCATCGACCGAAGTACTGCTTCAGGCGCGGCTCTTCGAGCAGCGCAGGGCTTTTTACGACGCCAAGCTGCACGACTTCGAAACACGGATCGCCCATGCAGAGGCGACGCTGGCGGCAAGCCGGCAGGAGGAGTCGATGCTGGTCAAGCGCCTGGCCGGTCTGCATGAGATCGACAAGATGCGCCAGACCTTGATCGAGAAAGGTGTTGGGTCGCGGCTGTCCTATCTGCAATCGCACGATCAGAGCCTCGATACCGAGGCCAGCCTTGGCCGCATCCGCGGAGATCAACGGGAAACCATGCAGACGCTGGAACAGGTCAAGGCTGAGCGCCAGGCTTTCATCGAGGATTTCCGCCGGGCTGCGATGGAAGACCTGGTCAAGCTTCGTAACGACCAGGCTGCGGCGATGGAGGAACTGAAAAAGGCCAGCCTGCGCCGGCAAATGGCCGTGCTCACAGCACCTGCCGACGCTGCCGTGCTTGATATCGCACAGCGCTCGATCGGTTCGGTCGTGCGTGAGGCCGAGCCACTGTTCATGCTGGTGCCTCTCAACGTGCCGCTGGAAGCCGAAGTTGCCGTTGCAGCCAAGGATATTGGCCATATTGCCAGCCACGATCCAGCCAGGATCAAGTTCGATGCCTTTCCCTTCCAGAAGCACGGAACGGTGGATGGCAGGGTCCGCACCATCAGCCAGGATACGTTTGCGCCCGATCAGGCGAGTGGCGCCAGGGTCGAAGGCGGCGCACCCTTCTACAAGGTCAAGGTGGAACTGGGCGACGTGAACCTGCGGTCGGTTCCCGAGGGTTTCCGATTGATTCCGGGCATGACCCTGCAAGCCGAAATCAAGACTGGTCGGCGCAGCGTCATTTCATATTTCCTTTATCCGCTGCTGCGCGGTCTCGATGAAAGCCTGCATGAGCCCTGAGGCGGCCATGGACCTTGCATCAGGAAGCGGCGCGCCGATGATCCAGAAGCCTGACGGCAAGACCAAGCCCACCGGCCAGGTACACGACCGCTCCCACAGCCAGCATGATCACTCCGCCCAGGTTCTGATCGAGACGCGCGTCAAGCACCATCCCGAAGCAGGTGACCTCTCCAGTGCCGTATAGGGGACGCGGGGTGAGCGCCAGAAGCGCGCCCAGAAACGTCATGTGGATCGAAGTGAGAAGCAGGGCAATGGCGCCGGTCGCAGCGTGTGCGCGTTGGCCCGGTGCGGCGAAACTGGTCACCCAGAGAAAGATGCCGGCGAACAGGAATGTCGCCTGCTCGGCGATGGTGCCGATGAGCGAAACCTCGGCGATGCCGCGCATGGATGGTGCGTGCCAGCCCCAGACGGCAAGAAACTCGAACAGCGATGCCAGCACCGGAAGCGCTGCCGGCATGCGCGGCCCCGGACGCCAGCGGTCCGGCAGGCCGATTGCGATCAGCGGCGCTGCGATAGCGATGACGCCCATATGGGCGGCCATGCCGGCCGCGAATGACCCGCGCCAGGCGTCGAGCAGGGGACCGAGCCAAATCATCGCAAGAACCGTCATGCCGAGGATGAGCGATATCCACCTCACCGCAGACACTCCGTGAAGAAGAGTGCAGGAAGCGCGGTGAAGATGACGGCCACGAAGCTCAGCCCTGAAAGCAGCAGCGTCGCATATCCCTGGAACAGCGTGCGATCCCGCCGTGTCGGATTGTCATGCGGGGGATCGCCGGTGCCAAAGCCCCATTGTCGCCAGGCCAGCAGGGCCGATGTCACGATCATCGCGAGGGCCAGGAGAGTGACCGCACCCACGGCGATGCGCAGCTTGTTGAAGTCCGTGCCGAGAAACTCGGGCTTCTCGCAGAAGATAGCCGCGCCGACATAGCAGATCAGGAAGTGCAGGGCCCATACGACCGGCGCGGTGAACAGCGTCCACAGTGACTCGATCTCTTTAGGCAGCATGCGCCACATCACAGCGCCTCCGGGAACAGGCCCACCACGGAGAAAGTGATAAGCGCCGTTACCAGCATGAAATGCCAGTAAAGCGCGACGTTATGCATTTCCATGTCGTGCCGCGGCGTGAGACATCCGGCCAGGCTGCGGGCGAGGCAGTAAAGCTGCATGACTATGCCCAGGGCACCGTGAACCGCCGTCCAGATGACGAGGATCCAGACAATGGCCGGATAGACATGCGCGGTCGGGTCCATCCCGGCATTCCAGGGCCCGGCAAGTGCAGCCGCACATCCCGCAGCCGAAAGCGCGATGCCGGCGATGAGCAGCATCCGGGCGGGCTTGAGGCGGCTCCTGCGGTTCGTCTCGCGAGCGCAGAGGGTGGCCGCCCAGGCGAGCGCGAAACACGTCAGTGCGGCCAGCGGCCAAAACGGTCCCGGGCCGGCTTGCCCTCCCGTGAAATCCTGGTGGATCGTCCAGAAGAAGAAATAGCCGAACACCAGGCTGGCGAAGGCGGTGGCGTCGCCGGTCATGGTGATGAACATTGCCCACCAGCCGACTGACTTCACACCCGAGGCATAGAGCGGCAGGCTTATGCCTTTGCCAATGTCCTTCCCGTCCTTCTCCGGAATCT
>QGUU01000654.1 GCA_003242525.1 Pseudomonadota bacterium
AGGAGGAACACGTCGCAATTTTCGAGGCCATTGCAGCCCGGGATCCCGAAGCGGCTAAGGCGGCAGCAGAACGACACCTTCGCAACGCTGCAGCGCGGCTGCAGCTTTATCTGGAGGGTCGAACCAACGCGCCGGCCAAGCAGAGGGGATAGGGGCGTGACGCGGGGCCTATGCCCGTCCACTGGCCGCTCCGCCGATTCCGAAGTGTGGCAAACCGAGGATAGGAGGATCCAAGAAAAAGCTGTCTGTGCTATCCTCTCCAAGCCTGCTGAAACGAAGCGGAGGAAACGCATGTTCGACCATTTGATTTCTCGCCGTAGTTTGCTTGTCGGCGCGGGTGCTGCTGCAGCAGCTGCGTACGCCGGAGTCCCGGGTGGTTCGCCGACAGCGCAAGCGAAGGCCCCATTCAGCAAGACGCAGGCGCCCGCCTTTTACCGGTTCAATCACGGCAAGATGCAGATGACGGTGGTTTCGGACGGTCCTCTGCCGCTTGGTGATCCGTCCGGAGCCTTCCTCGGCGCCAGCAAGGAAGAGCTCAGTCAGCTGCTCACTGACAACTTCCTTCCGACCACCAACGCCGTGCTCGATCAGAACGTGCTCGTGGTCAACACCGGCGATCGCCTTCTCATGATCGATACCGGCATGGGAACCTCAACCATGTTTGGCCCAACGACCGGTAAGCTGCTGACGAACCTCAAGGCGGCCGGCATCGATCCCGCGGATATCGACGGCATTCTGGCGACGCATGCCCACTCCGATCACATCTGGGGAATCATGAATGACAACGGTCAGCCAAATTTCCCGAACGCGCAAATTTATATTTCGCAGGCTGATTTCGACTTCTGGACCGATGAGTCGAAGCTATCGATGACTGAGCCGGCCTACATGAAGCCGTTCGTGGAAGGGGCGCGCAAACACCTGCTGCCTAATCGGGACAGGATCGTGTTCTTCAAGGATGGCGAGGAGTTCCTGCCCGGTATCACGGCCATATCGGCACCCGGCCATACGGTCGGTCACACTGTCTTCATGATCACTTCTGACGGCAAGCCCCTCGCCGCCATCGGCGACCTGACACACCATCAGGTCTTGTTGGTGGAGAGACCGCGGCTTGAGTTCGCCTATGATACCGATCCTAAGCAATCGGCTGATACCCGCGTGCGTATCCTCGACATGTTGGCGACGGATCGGATTCCGCTTCTCGCATATCATTTCGCGTGGCCCGGATATGGCTACGTCTCGAAGCGGGGCGATGGGTTCCGCTATCATCCTTCGCCGGTGCAGTGGGAACTATAGGCGTCACCGAATCTCGGAAGGCTTCTGCAGCCTAACGTCAAAGTATTTTCGATCAGAAAGAAGCGTGCCCCGGCTCATCAGCCGGGGCAGGCCGTTAGCAAGAAGGTGTACGGTCGATCATAAGGTTGCTTACGAGCGCACTAATAGCATTCGCGCTCTAACTTCGCTGCCTGCGCACGTGTACGCGCGGCCAGGCACTCCTCCTGCCAGATTAAGGCTCTTCAGGGAAGTCACGCCGGCGCTGATTGCGGCGAGTTTCGGCCATGTGAGAGGCAGGTGGTCTAGATCTCCATTCCATGTCAAAGTAGGTCTACTCGGAATTGTTGGTTGACCGCTTCGACGTCTTTGGACACGAAATCATAAATTCGATTCGTGCCAATCGGCGTGCCGCCGATCACGGGGATGACTGTCATGCGAATCCGCGCCGCCGTGCTT
>QGUU01000160.1 GCA_003242525.1 Pseudomonadota bacterium
TCTTTCTTCTTTTTTCTTTTTTTTTTTTTTAGGCATCCGCCGCCCTCTGATTCTCCCCCTACCTCTTCCGTCGGAGCCTCAAATTTGTATAAGGGACCGCTCAAGGAGTCCATCCGCGACGTGGTCGAACTCTATGAGCCTGTCGCAGAAGAGGCGGGCGTCGGATTGGAAGTCGAAGACATGGGGTCGGTGGTCGTCAACGGTAACCGGGAACTGATCGGGCAGGCGCTTTCCAACATTATCGACAATGCCATCAAATACTCGGTGGACTCGTCCTCGGTGCCGAAGGTGCGCGTTTCGCTGGAGCAGGGCGCCGGCCGTGTTCGGCTGATCGTCACCGACAACGGACAAGGCATTCCCGATGCCGCAGACCGGGAAAGAGCCACCGAGCGTTTCGTGCGGCTGGAGAAGAGCCGTTCCCAGCCAGGGTCCGGACTTGGCCTCTCGCTCGCCAAGGCGGTTATGAAATTTCACAATGGCAGGCTTGAACTGCTGCCCGCCGATCCCGGATTATCAGTGGTCATGGACTTCCCCCAGCGCGGGTGAACCGATGGAGCTAGCTTATGGCGGCAGATGCCCAAGCCGGTGCAAACGAGGCGCAATGGCTCCTCACGCCGGCGGTTGCACTGCTGCCGCTCGACGCTGCCCGCGCAACTGAAGAGCTGGAGGACATCACTTCGGTTGCGCGGCAGGAAGGCCTCTCCCGCCTGGCTGGACTTCTTGCGAAGAAGGGGCCTTTTCGCGAGTTCCTCGCTGCCGTTTTTGACCTTTCGCCCTTTCTGCGTGATCTGGCCCGGCGGCGGCCGCATATGCTCGATGCCTTGTTGTCAGAGTCGGTAAATACGCGGCTCGACACCATCACGGCCGGGATCGAAGGACTGGCGACCTCTGCCGATACCTCGGAGCAGCGGCTCATGATGGAGTTGCGCAGGCTCAAGACCGAGGCGCATTTCATTATCGCGCTGGCCGACCTGGCAGGGGAGGCCGACACCGAAACCACGGTCCGGCGCCTCAGCCGCCTTGCTGATGCCTGCGTCCAGGCTGCCGCGGATTTCCTTCTGCTGGATGCCGACAGGCAGGGAAAGCTGAAACTGCCGGACCCGACAAATCCTGGACATGGCTCCGGCTGGATCCTGCTTGCCATGGGCAAGCTCGGCGCGAGCGAACTGAACTTCTCCTCGGATATCGATCTGATTTCCTTTGTCGACCCTGAGGCATCGGCCGTTCTCGACCCGGCCGATGCAACGGACCTCTTCTCGCGCCTAACGCGCCGTATGGTTCGCATCCTGCAGGATCGTACTGAACACGGATACGTGTTTCGCACCGATTTGCGGCTGCGGCCTGATCCCGGTTCGACGCCTCTCGCGATCCCCGTAGGGGCGGCCTTACACTATTACGAAGCGCGCGGGCAGAACTGGGAGCGCGCCGCAATGATCAAGGCGCGCCCGGTGGCGGGAGACATCAAGGCCGCGGAGACTTTCCTGGCGGAGCTCCGCCCCTATGTCTGGCGCAAATATATGGATTACGCGGCGATAGCCGATGTCCACTCAATCAAGCGGCAGATTCACGCGCATAAGGGGCATGGCGAAATCGCGGTACACGGCCACAACGTCAAGCTGGGGCGCGGCGGTATCCGTGAGATCGAATTCTTCGTCCAGACCCAGCAGCTCATCGCAGGCGGCCGCTTTCCCGAACTCCGCGGGCGTGAAACCGTGGCGATGCTTGCCGAGCTTGCGGCGCACGGCTGGATCACCGAGGATGCGCGCGACGGGCTGAGCCGGCAATACTGGTTTCTGCGCCGGGTCGAGCATGCGATCCAGATGATTGCCGACGAGCAGACCCATACACTTCCCGAAGACGATGAGGGGTTGGAGCGCGTCGGCCACATGCTGGGCTTTGCCGACGCGGACAGCTTTTCCACGACGTTCCGCGATGCGCTTCATCAGGTCGAGCGTCACTATGCGGCGCTGTTCGAGGCGGCGCCGGAACTGTCGTCCGGCGTTGGCAATCTCGTCTTTACAGGCGATGTCGACGATCCCGATACACTGCAAACGTTGCAGCGCCTCGGTTTCCAGCGGCCAAGCGATATCTGCCGCGTTATCAGGACCTGGCATTTCGGCCGCTACCGCGCGACGCGATCCCAGGAGGCACGAGAGCGCTTGACGGAACTGACGCCGGCCCTGCTCGAGGCATTCGGCAAGACGCGTCGTGCAGACGACGCGCTGATGCGCTTCGATGCGTTCCTCGCAGGGCTGCCGGCTGGCGTGCAGCTTTTTTCGCTGCTCCAGTCCAACCCGGCTCTGCTTCGGCTTCTTGCCACGATCATGGGAGCAGCGCCGCGGCTGGCTGACATCATCACCCGCCGGCCGCATGTCTTCGATGGGCTACTCGATCCCGCTTTGCTCGCCGAACTGCCCAATCGCGCCTATCTTTCGGCGCGCCTGGCCGCCTTTCTCGAAGGGGATCGGCCCTATGAGGAGCTTCTCGACCGGCTGCGCATCTTCGCTTCGGAACAGAAGTTTCTCATCGGCGTGCGGCTGCTTGCCGGTTCGATCGACGCCGGGCGTGCCGGCAAGGCATTTTCGGACCTGGCGGACCTGACGCTCAATGCGGCCTTGAGCGCCGTGGAGGTGGAGTTCGCACGCCGCCATGGACGGGTGTCTGGCGGGCGCGTTGCACTGCTGGGGATGGGCAAGTTGGGCAGTCGCGAACTGACCGCCGGCTCCGACATCGACCTGATCCTGCTTTACGACCACGACGCGGAGGCCGAAGAATCGGATGGCGAGAAACCCCTGGCGCCATCTCATTACTATGCCCGCCTGACGCAACGTCTCATCGCCGCGGTCTCGGCGCCCACGGCCGAAGGGGTGCTTTATGAGCTCGACCTGCGGCTGCGGCCTTCCGGCAACAAGGGACCGGTTGCCACGCATATCGAATCTTTCCGCAAGTATCAGCGCAACGATGCCTGGACCTGGGAGCAAATGGCGCTTGCGCGGGCGCGAACCGTTGCCGGCGACCCGGCTTTCTGCGCCGAGGTCGACGCCGAAGTTTGCGCCATTCTAGCCCAGCCCCGCGATTTCGCCCGGATCTGCACGGATGCAGGCAAGATGCGTGCGCTCATTGAAGAGGAAAAACCCCCGCGCGACTTCTGGGATATCAAGCTGGTACCGGGTGGGCTCATCGACCTTGAATTCATCGCGCAGGTTGCCGCCATTACGGGCAAACTCGAAGGCGAGGGCCGCACGAGCAACACCGCCGAGCTTCTTTCCCGCCTCTCGCCCGATTACGCCGACCCCGGTACCCGGGAAAGGCTGTATGCGGCATGGTCCCTCTACCTGGCCCTGACGCAGATCATCCGGCTTTGCCTGCCCGGTTCATTCGACCGGCACGACGCGCCGTCGGGGCTGGTCGACCTGCTGCTGGCCCAGACCGGGTTGCCGGATTTGACCGTGCTGGAAGCGTATCTGAAGGAAACGGCGCGGGCGGTCCGCAAGGATTTCGATCGCCTGCTCCGCGGCAAGCGGGGCTGATTGGGCGCTCCGGTCAGGCCGCCTTGCGCGCGGTTCGGGCTGGGCGCGCCGGCTTTCTGCGGATGGGTATGCGCACCGAAACTATCGTGCCCACGCCCTCGGTGGAGCGGATTTTCAGCGCGCCGCCATGCAGTTCGGCGAGCGAGCGCGAGATGGCAAGGCCCAGGCCGGAGCCTGCATGGTTCTTGGAGAACTGGTTCTGCACCTGTTCGAACGGGCGGCCGAGTTTTCCCAGTGCATTCTTCGGGATACCGCAACCATTGTCCTCGATGGTCAGGATCATCGCGCCCGAGGCATTGCGCGCGCGCAAGGTTATGCGGCCGCCCTGTCCGGTGAACTTCACCGCGTTGGAAAGGAGATTGATGACGATCTGCTTTATGGCGCGTCGGTCGGCATAAAGGCTCATGGAGTCGGCGATGCGCGTCTCGATGGATATGGATTTCGCCGCCGCCTGCAGCGAGATGACGCGAACCGCCTCCTTGATGAGCGGACACAGGTCGATCTCTTCGCGCTCCATCGAGAACTGGCCGGCCTCGATCTTGGACATGTCGAGTATGTCGTTGATGACTCCGAGCAGATACTTGCCGCTGCTGTGAATGTCCCTCACATATTCCTCGTAGCGTTCCGAGCCGAGAGGTCCGAACAGCGCTTGCTCCATCAGTTCGGAGAAGCCGATAATGGCGTTAAGCGGTGTGCGCAGTTCGTGCGACATGTTGGCGAGGAATTCCGATTTCGCCTGGTTGGCCGCTTCCGCCCGTTCCTTCTCGCGCATGTACTTGCGGTTGAGTTCGACCAGTTCGCGCGAACGCTCCTCCTCGGCGCGGCGCGCCAGGCTCAGGTCGTGGATGGTCGCCATGAGGCGGCGCTCGCTGTCCACCAGCTTTTCCTGGTGCTGCTTGATTTGCGTGATGTCGGACCCGACCGAAACCGTGCCACCGTCTCGCGTCCGCAGTTCGTTGACCTGAAGCCAGCGCCCGTCCGCGAGCTGCCGTTCCCAGGTTGCGCCGCCATGGGGCCCGTTGGCGTTGGCGAGCCGCCGCTCCGAGGCGAAGGGAAGCATCTTTTCCTCCACCCGCGCTCGCGGCGTCCCCGGTATGACATCGCGGTCAGACAGGCCGTTGTCCTGCTGGTACTTGGAATTGCACATCACCAGCCGCTCCTGCGAATCCCACAGGACGAAGGATTCATTGATGTTCTCGATGGCCGTGCGCAGCCGGAGATCTGCCGCCTCCGAACGCAATGCGAGATGCCTCTGCTCGGTGATATCCACGGCAATGCCGATAAGCTGGATCTCGGGTGCGTCGGGGTCCATGACCTGGGCGCGGGCGCGCATCCAGACCCAATGGCCATTGGCATGGCGCATGCGGAATACCTGGTCGATGTGATCGATCTCGCGCGCCATGATGCGGTTGGCGAGCTCAAACAGATTGCCGTCCTCGGGATGGATGATTTGGTCGACCTCGCCGAACGACAGCATGGAGTCGCAGGGTTCGTAGCCCAGCATCTCGTACATCGAGCGCGACCAGTACATGCGCCCGCGCACCATGTCCCAATCCCAGAGGCCGCAACGGCCGCGCACCAGAGCCATGTCGATGCGCTGGTGGGCCTCCAGATATATGCGGTCTGCGCGCTCCGCACGGGTCGCCTGGGTGAAATAGGCATAGAGGATGATGATGAGCACGCCCGAGGTCAGGACGAAAAGCGTGACATTCAACGATAGGGTACGCCGCCATTCGCCAAAGACGGCATCTTGCGGAATGAGAGCGGCCGCAGCGCCGCCCCCTGGCTTCATGGCGACGGCGGCGTACCACTCCTGGCCGCCGACCGACACATCCAGCACGCCGGCCCGTTCGCCGAACAGGAACAGAGGCTGGCCGCCTTTGACCAGACTGTCCAGCGCTTGCCCTTCCCATCGCATCGAGCGCGGCGAAATTGCGATGATTTTGAAGTCCGGATCCGTCAGGGCCAGCACCGCATCCGCGCCCAGCGCAATCCTGCGTGCCAGTTCGTCGAGCAGGGCCTGCTGACCATTCCTTGTTTCAGGATCAGCCAGGGCCAGTTGTCCGGCAGCCAGGGAAAGCATGGCCCGCGTGTTGCGATCCAACTCGTCATGGTGGTTCATGAGCGAAAGCATGCGCAAGACGGCGACAACGAGCAGGAAAACAACGATCAACGGCGGGATCAGACGACGCAAAAGCGGTTCCGCCGCAAGAAGCTTGCGGTAAGCCGGCTCTGCAATGAGGCGCGCATTTCCAGCAAGAACGGATTTGCGCCGCCTCACTGGCCGCCGCACAAAAGCCTCCCTGCCGGGCGCGTCCCACGCGTCCGCCTTGGCCATCAATGGCTCTCCCCGAAACCCTATTCTGCTTGACGATCCGGCAACGCCGCACTTCCGAATCGTTAATAAAGAATCAGAGGTGATTCGCGATGTCCAGAGGCATTACGAAAAATGCCGCCGGACAGGCTCTCAGCCGGGTCAAGCGAGCGTTCGCTCGACTATGTCGCTGAGATCGATCGAGACGTTGCCGGCGTCCTTCATGGACAGCAGTGCATGGCGCGCATGCGCCTGCCGCCCGGCTCCAGAAAAGCGCAACGAAGGGATGGCG
>QGUU01000161.1 GCA_003242525.1 Pseudomonadota bacterium
GTGTCCTGATGCCGGAGTCCCTGCTGGCCACAATCTGGATGTAGTTGGGATAGATAGCGGCGATGCCACGCAGCTTGTCGAGCTTGCCCCGGAAGCCCGCTTCCTCGTTGCCTTCGGCAGCGAACTTCACAGAATCACCCAGCGAGAAGGCGATCTCGCCCTTCCCCTGCTGCAGCAGGTTCAGATTCTCGACCGACGCCTTGGTTGCCTGGACCTGGACCCGCGCACCTTGAATGTTCTTTGAGTAAACCTCGGACAGTGCCACGCCGAGCGGATAATAGACGCCGCTCGTGCCGCCCGTCAGCACGTTGATGAATTCCTGCGCCCCCGCGGCCAGCGTGCTGCCCCCCAGTGAGAGCGCCATCGCACCCGCAATAAGCAGATTCCGGAACAGGTGTTTCATGTCGTACCTCCCTGTGATCTTCAGCCCCCGAAAGGGGTCGCCATGTGACCCTCCCGCCTACCATCCAGCGAACATGCAGGATATTTCACCAGTTCGCCAGCATCGATCCGCCCGACGGCAGCCCCGTCAGGAGCCTGGGCCCAGAGAGCTGATCCGGCGAAATCCTCCCGGATCAGCGGCATGCAACGCGGCAAAGGCCCGGCTTGGGCTCGATCGCGTCAACCCAATCCCTCGAACAGGACGGTCGACAAATACCGCTCGGCAAAGGAAGGTATGACGACAACAAGGGTCTTGCCCTTGTTTTCCGGCCGTGCCCCAACGACGGCCGCGGCCTGCAGGGCAGCACCTGAGGAGATGCCGGCGGGCACGCCTTCCAGGCGCGCGACAAGGCGCGCGTTGGCCACGGCGTCTTCGTTGGAAACCTTCACGATTTCGTCATAGACCGTGACGTCGAGAATCTTGGGCGCAAAACCTGCCCCGATACCCTGGATCTTGTGGGGGCCCGGCTTGCCGCCGGAGAGCACCGGCGACGCCTCCGGCTCGACAGCCACGACCTGCACGGACGGCTTGCGCTTCTTCAGGACCTGGCCGACTCCCGTTATTGTTCCGCCCGTGCCGATACCGGAGACCAGTATGTCCACCGCGCCTGCCGTGTCGTTCCAGATCTCCTCGGCAGTGGTGCTACGGTGAATCTCCGGGTTGGCCGGGTTCTCGAACTGCTGGGGAATCACGGCATCGGGCAGGCTGCGCTGCAGCTCCTCGGCCTTGGCGATGGCGCCGCTCATGCCCTTCGCCCCGTCAGTCAAAACCAGTTCGGCTCCAAGCAGGAGCAGCATCTTGCGTCGCTCCATCGACATCGTTTCGGGCATGGTCAGGATCAGCCTGTAGCCCTTGGCCGCGGCAGCGAAGGCGAGTGCTATGCCGGTATTGCCGGACGTGGGTTCGATCAGGGTCGTCTTGCCTGGCGTTATCCGCCCCTCTGCCTCCATGGCCTCGATCATCGCCACGCCGATACGGTCCTTGACCGAGCCGATGGGATTGAAGAACTCCAGCTTGGCAAGGAGGTCGGCCACAATGCCCTTTTCCCGCGCGAACTTGCTCAGCCGGACCAACGGCGTGTCGCCGATCGTATCGGTGATCGAATCGAAGATCCGCCCGCGTCCAGCAACGCGCACGGAAGAAGATGCGGCAGATTTCGTCATTCTTTGTTTTCCCGAAATGCTGTCATTGATGGAATTTCGACCCTGGCGCCACCTCGCAAGGCCCTAAGTCGAGGCTAAAAGGGCCGGAAGCAGGTTCGCCCGGCGTCCGGCATTCGGTCAAGGCTTCCCGTCATAGGTGATCCGCCAGATCGTACCGGAACCGTCCTCCGTGACGATCAGCGCGCCATCCTTGGCCGCTGCCACGCCAACCGGCCGGCCCCAGACCGATGCGTCGGACAGGACAAAACCCGTCATGAAATCCATGTACGCGCCCGTCGGCCGCCCGTTCTCGAATTTCAGACGAACGACCTTGTAGCCGGTACGCGTGCCACGGTTCCATGAACCGTGCATGGTGACAAAGGCATCGCCTTTGTAGTCGGCAGGAAAGCGGTCGCCTTCATAGAAGGTAATGCCCAGCGGCGCCGAATGCGCCTGCAGGAGCACATCCGGAATCGTCACCTCTCCGGCAAGATCGGGCCGGGCGCCCTGATGGCGAGGGTCCTCATTGGAGCCAATGTAATACCATGGCCAACCGTAGAATGCCCCATCCCTTACAGTAGTGGCGTACTCGAAAGGAACGTTGTCCCCAAGACCGTCACGCTCGTTGACGACGCACCACAGCGCACCCGTCTTTGGCTGCACGGCCATTCCGGAACAATTGCGCAGGCCCGTGGCCACCACCCGGTCATTGCCGCCCTCCGGATCGTAGGCGCGGACCTGGGCGCGGCCTTCCTCCGAGCCCCATAGCGCGCCCAGCGGCATTTCGTCGGCCCAGACTTTGGCATCGACTTCCAACTGGGCCGCGATGGCTTCGGCAACATTCGAGAGGGAGCCGACGGAAACGTAAAGGGTGCCTCCGTCAGGTGAGAAGGCGATATCACGCGTCCAGTGGCCGCCGGTAGGCAGACCGGCAACGACCTTTTCTGGTTCGCCTCTGGCAGACATATCCCCTTCCTCGTACGGGAAACGGACAATGCTGCCCGAGTTCGCGACATAGACCCAACGCGGTCGGTCGGACGGATAGAAGGCAATGCCGTAAGGCTGGCTGAGACCGCTCGCGAAAACGCTTTGTTCGGTTACGGCACCGCTTTCATCCAGCCGGTAGACGAGAAGGCGGTTGGCCCGGCTGTCAGCCACGAACAGATCGCCATTGGGCGCCACCCGTACGACGCGCGGACCGCGCAGACCCGAAGCGATCCTGTAAGCGGAGAAGCCTTCAGGAAGGAGCGGAGCAGCATCCTCCGGTGCCGTCACCCTGTCGGCGCTATTGGATATGGATTCGGCGGGCGAAGGCTTTGGCAGGTCCTTGGGCAGGATTAGCCGCCACGTGCCTGGCCTGTCGTCCTGCCAGCCCCCGAAGGCCGATGTACCCTGCAGCGCCGGCGCAGTTGCGTCCTGCGCCAATGCTGCAGACGAAAGAAAGATTGAAAGGAAAGCCAGCTGGGGGATTCGCATGTAGTTTGTTCCGGATCAGTCAGGGGCAAACGGACAGAAAAGGCTGGAGTTCCGTCTGTCGCACCCGCGCCACAGGTCCGACCTTAGCCGAGATCCGCGTCAAGCTGCTTTTCGAGCGTCACCAGATCGGCAGGAAGGGGAAGTCCCATCGCGCGAAGCTCGTTGAGCTTTTCGCGCACTTGTTCGCGGATTTCACGGGCGTCTTCAGGCTGGTTGACCATGGCGGCAAGCAGGATGTCGATTTCGGCCTTGATGGATTCAAATGCCATGCTCGCCTCCTGTGCAACTCATCGCAGCATGCGCGATATGAGTTGCGCCGTATAGTCCACCATCGGAACGATGCGCGCGTAGTTCAGCCTTGTCGGGCCAATCACGCCCAGCGCGCCGATGACGCGCGCTTCCTTGTCCCGGTAGGGCGCAACGACGAGCGATGACCCCGAGAGCGAAAACAGCTTGTTTTCCGAACCAATGAAGATACGCACGCCCGGCCCCTGCTCGGCCAGGTCCAGGAGCTGTATCAGGCTGTCCTGCGTTTCCAGGTCGTCGAAAAGGTGCTTCAGGCGCTCGATGTCGGCCTGCGCCGTAACGTTCTCGAGCAGATTGGCGCGGCCGCGCACGATCAGCCGGGCCGGCAGACCGCTTTCAGAGCCGGCCCAGACCGCGAGCCCTTTTTCCACAAGGTCCTGCGACAGCTCATCAAGCGCCGACTGGGTTTCCTCCTTGCGCCCCTCGATCTCGGCACGAGCTTCGGACAGGGTACGCCCGCGTATGTGTGCGTTGAGGAAATTGGAAGCCTCATGCAATTGCGAAACCGTCACGCCCGCCGGCAGGTCGATGATCCGGTTCTCGACATCGCCGTTCTGGGACACAAGCACCGCCAGCGCCTTGGTCGGCTCAAGCTGGATAAATTCGATGTGCTTGAGCGCAGCCTCGCTCTTGGCGGCCAGAACCAGCCCCGCGCCACGCGACATGCCTGAAAGCAGTTGGCTGGCCTCCGTGAGTACATGCTCCAGCGAAGCGCCCTCGCCCGATACCTTGATCTGCGCTTCGATCCTGCGCCGCTCCTCGTCCGTCAGGTCTCCCAGTTCCATGAAGGCATCGACAAAGAAGCGCAAACCCTGCTGCGTTGGCAAGCGGCCCGCCGAGACGTGCGGCGCATAGATCAGGCCCAGTTGCTCCAGATCGCTCATCACATTGCGGATGGTAGCCGGCGAGAGCGACGAAGGCAGAAGACGCGAGAGCGAACGCGAGCCGACCGGCTCGCCGTCCCGAAGGTAGGAATCGACGATACGACGGAAGATGTCGCGCGAACGCTGGTCGAGCGATTGCAGCGTCGGTGACTGGACGGTCGGGTCAGTGATCGGCCGGGTCATTCGTACAAATCCTCCGTGTCAAGGATATAGATGCGAAAGCCTATGGTGCAAGCATGGGCGTTTTCCTTTGCGCCCCGGTCATGGCAGGGCTAAAAGCCGGCAAGATTCAGCAATGGGAAAGCAGCCGAATGCGTCCGTCCAAACGCCAGAACGACGAAATGCGCGCCATATCCTTCGAGCGCGGAGTCTCCAAGCACGCAGAGGGCTCGTGCCTGGTGAAGTTCGGCGACACGCATGTATTGTGCACGGCAAGCCTGGAGGAAAAGGTGCCGGCTTGGATGCGCAATTCCGGAAAGGGCTGGGTCACGGCCGAATATGGCATGCTGCCGCGCTCGACGGGCGAGCGCATGCGCCGCGAAGCCTCCTCGGGCAAACAGGGCGGCAGGACGCTGGAAATCCAGCGCCTGATCGGCCGCAGCCTGCGCGCCGTGGTCGACCTGCAGGCATTGGGTGAGGTGCAGATCACCGTGGATTGCGACGTCATCCAGGCTGATGGCGGCACCCGAACCGCCTCGATCAATGGCGGCTGGGTGGCTCTCCATGACTGCCTGCGCTGGATGGAGGCGCGCCAGATGGTGAAGCTCGACAAGGTCCTCAAGGATCACGTCGCGGCCATCTCCTGCGGCATTCATGAAGGCCAGCCGATCCTCGATCTCGACTATGTCGAGGACTCGTCGGCGGGTACGGACGCAAATTTCGTGATGACGGGCAAGGGTGGCATCGTGGAGGTTCAGGGTACGGCGGAGGGCGAACCGTTCACCGAAGAGCAGTTCCTGGCGCTGATGTCTCTGGCCAAAAAAGGAATCGCCCGGCTGGTGGACCTGCAGAAAATGGCGGTGTCATAGGAGATGGGACGTGCAGCCTTCCGCAATTCTTGAGTCGGCCCTCTACGTCACCGATCTCCATGCAGCAGAAGCTTTCTACGGCGGGGTTCTGGGGCTGGAACGGATCGCAAAGGTAGAGGGCCGGCACGTATTCTTCCGTTGCGGCGCAGGCGTGCTCCTGCTCTTCGACGCCTCGGCAACGCGCGTGCCGCCGCCGGAAGGCGCAAGATTGCCGGTTCCACCGCACGGCGCGACCGGCCAGGGGCATCTTTGCTTTGCCGCCACCTCTGACCAGATCGAACGCTGGAAGGGGCATCTCATGCAAAGGGGCGTCGCGGTCGAGGCCGACTTTTCCTGGCCGGGCGGCGGAAGGTCCATCTATTTCCGTGACCCTTCAGGAAACTCGCTTGAATTCGCAGAACCGAAAATCTGGAACCTCTAGATGCAGTCGCTGAACGACAGGAAGACCCTGGACAGGAAGATTGTCGTCGCCAGCCACAATGCCGGCAAGCTGCGCGAATTTGCGCAGCTTCTGGAACCGTTCGGGCTGGAGACGGGATCGGCGAAGGAGTACGGGCTGCCGGAACCAGAGGAAACCGGAACGACCTTCGAGGAAAACGCCTACATCAAGGCTTTTGCCGCGGCGAAAGCGACAGGCCTGCCGGCTTTGTCGGATGACTCCGGCCTGATGGTGGACGCTCTGGGCGGAGCGCCGGGCGTCTACACCGCAAACTGGGCCGAGCGGCCGGATGGCAGCCGCGATTTCGGCATGGCCATGGAGCGGACGGAAGCCGAGTTGCAGAAAGCCGGCGCGATCGAGCCGGCGCAGCGCACCGGACGGTTCGTGGCCGTCATTTGCCTGGCCTTTC
>QGUU01000655.1 GCA_003242525.1 Pseudomonadota bacterium
TTCTTGTTTTTTTTTTTAAAGAAAAAACCGGCATCCGAGTCCTATGCCGGTCCCTGGGGCCGGGAAATTGGATCAGCGAGAACACCATGCCCAGCGTCTGCGCCCAGTCGGGCAGGGCGGTGTAGTGCAGGTGATGCGGACCGGCCCAGATATAGAGGAAGATCAGGGCCCAGAAGTGGATGATCGACAGGCGGTAGGAATAGACGGGGCGATCCGCCTGCTTTGGCACGAAGTAGTACATCATGCCGAGAAAGCCCGCAGTCAGGAAGAAACCAACCGCGTTGTGGCCGTACCACCACTGCGTCAGCGCGTCCTGCACGCCGGCAAACAGCGAATAGGAATGCGATCCCACCAAGGAAGCCGGCACCGCCAGATTGTTGACGATGTGCAGCATTGCAATGGTGATGATGAAGGCGAGATAGAACCAGTTGGCTACGTAGATGTGCGGTTCCTTGCGCTTCAGTATCGTCCCGAGGAACACGACCAGATACGCAACCCAGACGATCGTCAGCCAGATATCGACGTACCATTCCGGCTCGGCATATTCGCGGCTCTGGGTGATGCCGAGCAAATAGCCGGTCGCCGCCATCACGATGAAGAGCTGGTAACCCCAGAACACGAACCACGCCAGGTCGCCGCCGAAGAGGCGGGCCCGGGACGTACGCTGGACGACATAGAATGAGGTTGCGATCAGCGCATTGCCGCCAAAGGCGAAGATCACCGCCGAGGTATGCAGCGGTCTTGTGCGTCCGAAATTGAACCAGGGCTCGATGTTCAGGTCGGGAAACGCAAGTTGCAGCGCCACCAGCACCCCGACCGAGAGGCCGATCACGCCCCAGAATACGGTTGCAATGGCGCCGTAGCGGATCGGTCCGTCCATGTAGGCGTCAGGATCCGGCGCCGGCGCGGGAGCGAACCGGGCGCGGCGCAGCAGAACGAAAGTCGCGCCGACAAGCACAAAGAATAGCACCCACATATGCTGGGCAAAGGGCTGGTCTGCCGCGAATCCTGCACCCATCAGGGCGAGGAACGCGAAGAGGCTCAGGCCGACGATATATGGTCCGTTGGTCATCCAAAATCCCCGTTCCTTGACCGCCGGCGACTTGGGGCCGCCCGTCGGTATCCGCGCCTGATTGAGAGGTTCTTGCGAGCCGCGCCTTGATCCATGTCAAAGCATGGGAACCTCGCGGCATCCAATGTGCGCTCCGTTCGAACGGGTCACGGGATATGAAATGTGGAGGTTAGGACCCTGACAGGAGGCGGAAAAGTGCAGCCACGTTGTTACGAAACCACCGTGACTATCGTAGAGGCGGCACACGCTGAAATGCTGCGGCTGTGCAGTCTTCTCGAGGAGGTTGCCGACTCGCTGCCGGCCAACATCGATTCGCGCAGGTGCCTCATGCTCGCAGAGGAACTGGAGCCGTTGGTTCGAGGCGTGCATCGGTTCGAGGAGGAGGTTCTGTTCCCAGCCTATGCGCGGATATTGGACGCCCAGGAGAGGGGGCACGATTCGCTCGACAGGCTTCTGGCCGAACACGCAGAGGATGAATGCTTCGCCGGCGAAGTTGCCGAAGCGTTGATGCTGCTTGGACGCCAGGGCACGGTGGACAATCCAGAGGCGATGGGATTCATGCTGCGCGCCTTTTTCGAGGGGCAGCGACGCCATATCGCCTTCGAGCGCGAGCACGTTTTGCCTGAAGTCGCGCGCTTCGATGT